>DLPA01000189.1 GCA_002479815.1 bacterium UBA7470
GGCGCGGGCACCTTCGAGTTCCTCTATGAAAACGGCGAGTTCTATTTCATCGAAATGAACACCCGCGTGCAGGTCGAGCATCCCGTGACCGAATGGATCACCGGGATCGACATCGTGCGCACACAGATTGCCGTGGCCTATGGCGAGAAGCTGCCGTTTACCCAGCGTCAAATTCAATTGCGTGGTCATGCGATTGAGTGCCGGGTGAATGCCGAAGACCCCTACAAGTTCATTCCCTCCCCCGGACGCATCACCGCATGGCATCCCCCGGGCGGCCCCGGGGTGCGGGTGGATTCGCACATCTACACCAATTATTTTGTGCCCTCGAACTACGACTCGATGATCGGCAAAATCATTGTGCATGGCGACACCCGTGAGCAAGCCTTGGCGCGTATGCGCACCGCACTGGCAGAAACGGTGGTCGAAGGGATCAACACCAATATCCCTTTGCACCGGGATTTGATGGTCGATGCCAATTTCGTGACAGGTGGCACCAATATTCACTACCTAGAAGAGTGGCTGGCGCAGCGTCAACGCTGAAGCGTGCTTGGCCTTCTTTCTATCCACAGGACACAAAGCCATGTACGAACTGGTGCTCAAGGTTCCCGAAGAAGTCATAGAAATCGTCAGCGATGCGCTGGAATCGCTCGATGCCTTGAGCGTGTCGGTGCAAGATGCCGATGCCGAAACGCCACACGAGCAAGCTTTGTTTGGCGAACCCGGGATGCCCGCGCCCAAAGAAGGGTGGATGCACTCGACCGTGAAGGCGCTGTATACCGAGCAAGCGCAAGCCCAAGATGCGGCGCGGCTGCTGTCGGTGCAAGACTTCTTTGCCGATTGCACCGTAGAAGGCATACAAGAAGTGCCCGATCTGGACTGGGTGAGCTTGACGCAATCGCAATTCGATCCGGTCGAAATCACGCCTAGTTTTTGGATCGTTCCCACATGGCACGAACCGCCAGCAGCGGCGACCAAAATGCTGCGCCTTGATCCGGGCTTGGCCTTTGGCACGGGCACGCATCCCACCACGCGGATGTGCTTGCGCTGGATTGCCCGCCATGAAGCCCTATTGGGCCAACGGGTGTTGGACTACGGCTGTGGCTCGGGCATTTTGGCGATGGCGGCCAAGCTCTTTGGTGCGGCAGAGGTCGATGCGGTGGATATTGACCCAGCGGCTGTATCTTCAGCACAACGCAATGCAGCCGACAATCACATGGAGTTGCGCCGTGTGGGCTTGCCCGATGAAGCCAAGGGCGACTATGACGTGGTGCTTGCCAACATCTTGGCGACCCCCTTAAAAGTCTTGGCCCCTTTGCTGTGTCAGCATTTGGCCTCTGGCGGATCACTGGTGTTGGCGGGTATCCTTACGCGCCAAGCCGATGAACTGATCGAAGCCTATGCCCCCTTTGTACATTTGCATGTTGCAGACGAACAAGAGGGCTGGGTGCTGATGACGGCGACCCGTCGCGGCTGAGGCTCACACTCGTTCGCCCTCTGTGTCTGAGGGCACGCGCGGTGGGCCTACCGATGGCTGGAATGGCGCCTCGTCGTGTTGTTGATCCATGAAAAAATACACCACCCTCTGTCCGCATTGCAACACCCGTTTTCGGGTGGTTCCAGACCACATCCGCATCTCCAACGGACTGGTTCGCTGTGGACATTGCCGCGAGGTGTTCGATGCCCGCCCCAGCTTGACCGAGTGGCATTCGGCGACCCCAACTGCCCAAGCCGCCGCCTCATCAACCGTTGCGCTAGAACTCCCCAAATTACCAGCGGCCAACACTCCCTTATCCGCGCCTGCTGCCCCACCCGTCACACTGCTGCCTGTTTTCCCTGCGCGTGAAATCGCCGATTTGGCCCAAGCGCCTTTGCCACCTCAGTGGGCCGTCGCGCCAGCCTCAATCGCGCCCGAGGCCCAAGCTCCCACCAGCATGGCAACGAACAGCGATGCAGCAGACACCGCTCCTTTGCCGTTGGAAGCGCCCCAAGCAGCCATACTTTCGGCCGAGAGACAAGACACTGGGGCGCGGGTATCGGTGGGCGCAGCAGTGGCAACAACAGCCGACCCCGCAGCGCCAGCAGTGCCTGTTGCCGCGCCACCAAACGATCACTCTGACGAGGGGGCGCCCGCACACCCCCCATCTGACGCGGTGCCTGTGCCTGAAGTGTCTTTTGTACGACAAGCCAAGCGGGAAGCGTTTTGGCGGCAACCATGGGTACGCCTGTTGCTGAGTCTGCTAAGTCTGGGGCTGTTGCTGGGCTGGGTGGCTCAACTGGCGGTGCATGAGCGTGATCGCATCGTCGCCATGAAGCCTGAGCTGCGTCCTTGGATCGAACAACTCTGCCAACCCATCGGGTGTGAGATTCATGTGCTCAAGCAAATTCAAGTCGTACAGATCGACAGCTCGGCCTTGATTGATCTTAAAAATGGGGCTTATCGTTTTGAAGTCACCTTGGTCAATACGGCGGCCTACCCTGTGGCCTTGCCTGCGGTGGAATTGGCCATCACGAATGGCGATGGACAAACGGTGGCCTCTAAAGTCGTGTTGCCCAAGGATTGGCCCGAATCGCCAGTCCAACTGCCCCCGCGCACAGAACAAGCATTGCAAATTCATATGACCTTGGACAAGCCACAAGAGTGGCCCATGAGTGGCTATCGTGCGCTGGTGTTTTACCCCTGATGTTTTTCTTTTCGGTGTGGGTTTCTTTTTTAGATTTCTTTCTTATTCTTTTTTAAGTTCTTTTTGATTTATGGCTATACAAATCTGCGGCTCGCTGGCCTTCGACACCATCATGGACTTTCATGGTCGCTTTGCCGAACAAATACTGCCCGACCAACTCCACATCTTGAACGTGTCCTTCTTAGTTCCTTCGCTGCGGCGTGAGTTTGGGGGATGTGCGGGCAACATCGCGTACAGCTTGAAGCAGTTGGGCGCAACGCCCATTCCGGTGGCTGTGGTCGGCAGTGATGGGGCCGACTATATGGCGCGGTTTCAGCGTTTGGGGATCGCCACGTCCCACATTCAAACCTGCACGGACACCTACACCGCGCAAGCGATGATCATGACCGACCGCGACAACAACCAAATCACCGCCTTCCATCCGGGCGCGATGTCGCAAGCGCACACCAACCGCTTGGCCCCCACGCCTGAAGTCGCTTTAGGCATCATTTCCCCTGATGGGCGCGATGCCATGATCCAGCATGCCCAAGAGTTTGTGCAAGCCAACATCCCGTTTGTGTTTGATCCGGGCCAAGGCTTGCCCATGTTCAACGGGGAGGAACTGCGCCAGTTCATCGACTGGGCCACTTGGGTCACGGTCAACGACTACGAAGCCAAGATGCTGTGCGCCCGCACGGGCTTGGACTTCGCCCAAATCTCCCATCTCTGCAACGGCTTGGTGGTGACGCTGGGCGAATTGGGCTGCGAAGTATGGGTGGCGGGCGAACGCACCCTCGTCCCCGGCGTACACGCAGCGGCGATTGTCGATCCCACGGGCTGTGGCGATGCCTTCCGCGCGGCTTTGCTGGCAGGCTTAGAGCGTGGCTGGCCTTTGGCACAATGCGCCGAGTGGGGCAATCGGGTAGGCGCTATCAAAATTGCCAGCAAAGGCGGTCAAAACCACGATCTCACCTCTTTGGCTGCCGCATTTCAGGCCAGCTAAGACGCTGCTGAAGCATCAGACTTAAAGCGCCGACCGCTTCTATCGCTTGACATAGAAGCAGTAGGCGCTTTTTTCATTGTCCCGCCCGTTTTAGGGCGATCACTCTAGTGATTTTCCGCTCGTAAACCCTAGGGGGGGCTAGGCAAACGCCAAAATCATTGCAAAATAGCACGACCGTTCGTATTTACTTGTTTCATTGGTTGTGCTCATGATTGCTGATTTGCCTGCCCATTCGTCTGCCACATCGTCTTCAGAGATCGAGGAAGCCGATGTGGCGCCTCGTCCGCGTGGAGCGCTTGTGGCGGGCCATCAACCGCGTGGTCGCACCACTTCTAGCAAAAGCAATAAGGGCCAACTCAAAGGCCAGCAAACCCGCGCGGCGATTGTGGATGCTGCCCTAGGGTTGGCTTCTCATGTTGGGCTAGAAGGTTTGAGCATCGGTGC
>DLPA01000022.1 GCA_002479815.1 bacterium UBA7470
CTTGTTCACCCGCACCCCCGCCTTGGCCGCCTTGAACGCCCACGCCCTATCTGATCCGCGTGTCCGCATTCTCAATACCGATGCGTTTACGTGGCTGCAACACAGCGATGAGATGTTCGATGTCGTCGTGGTCGATTTCCCCGACCCGACCAATTTCGCCGTCGGCAAGCTCTACACCCAGACCTTTTACACCTTGCTCGATCACCACTTGAGCGCCAGCGGCTACGCCGTCATTCAAACCACGTCGCCCTTGATTGCGCGGCAGAGTTTTTGGACGGTGGTCACGACCATGGAAGCGGCAGGCTTGCAAACCGCGCCCTACCACGCCCATGTACCGAGCTTTGGCGAATGGGGCTTCATCATCGCCAGCCGCCGCCCGTGGCGCATTCCTGATGCCACGGCGACATGGCCCCAAGGCTTGCGGTTTTTGAATTCCTCCTCCTTGCCCCTGCTGTTCGATTTCCCTGTGGACATGGCGCGTGTGCCGACCGAGGTCAACCGCCTCTCCAATCAAGTGCTGGTGCATACCTATGAAACGGAGTGGGGACGGGTGATGCGATGAAGCGCCGTCATCTGCTGCAAGCGGGCGTGGGTGCGGGTGTGCTTGGGCTGCTTGGCTGTGACTCCTCACCTACCGACTTGACTGCCAGACTCGCCCATGTGCAGGGCCGCTTTGGTGGGTCAGACGTGGCGCGGGGCCATGCCTTGCGCGATGCCGCCACGGGTGGTTCTGCTGCTGGTGCGGGGGGGGAATTTGTCAGCCGCACCGCGCACACCGTCATTGTGGGCGGGGGCGTGGCGGGCTTGGCGGCTGCGCGGGGCTTGCGCTTGCGCGGGCGCGATGATTTCGTCTTGCTGGAGTTTGAGGACGAGGTGGGCGGCAACGCCCGCGCCACCCAACTTCAAGGCTTATCGGCCCCCACCGCCGCCCACTATCTGCCCGTGCCTGCCGAGCACGACCACGATTTGCAGCAGTTTTTAGCCGAATGCGGGCTGTTGGTGCGCGATGCCGCAGGGCGCTGGCAGCCCGACGAGCGCCATTTGTGCCACAGCCCGCAAGAGCGGCTGTTTTTTGAAGGCCAGTGGCAAGCGGGCCTCTTGCCCGTTGAGGGCGTGGGGGCGGACACCTTGGCGCAGTACCGCCGTTTTGCCGAGCTGGTGCTGCAAGCGCGGCAACAATCCCGCTATCAAATTCCTTTTCAATATGCAGCATCAAAATCGCATCTGACGCAAGATAAATTGGCGTTAGATGCTATGACTTTCGATGGCTATCTTCAAAAAAATAAGCTCACCGATCCGCATTTGCGCTGGTATTTGAGCTATTGCTGCCGCGATGAATACGGCGCGGGGCTGCATCAAGTGTCGGCATGGGCGGGCTTGCACTACTTTGCGGCGCGGCATGGTTTTGCCGTCCCCGGGGGCGATGGCACGCACGAGCGCAGTGAGGGCTTGTTCACTTGGCCGCAAGGCAATGCGTGGCTGACCGAGCACTTGGCCGAGCCTTTGGAAAGCCGCCTGCTGACGGGGCAAGTGGTGCGCCGCGTGGAAGTGCAGCGCCACGGCGTGCAGGTGGAGGCTTACCAAGCCCACAGCGGGGTGCTAACGCGCTGGCAAGCGCAGCACGTCATTCTGGCCTTGCCTGCCCATGTGGTGCGGCGCGTGCTGGTCAACCCCCCGACCTTGTTGACCGACACCGCAGCGGCGCTCACCCATGCGCCGTGGGTGGTGTGCAACTTGCGGCTGCGCGAACCTTTGATCGACCGAGGTGGCGCAGCACCCGCGTGGGACAGCGTGGTCTATGGCGTGCCGGGCTTGGGGCTGGTCAACGCCCAGCATCAAGACCTGCATCCCGTACCGACTGGCCCGCAAGTCCTCACCCACTACCGCGCCTTGGGCGACGCGCCCAACCCCCCCACCGCCCGCGCCGAGCTGCTGCGCCAGCCGTGGCAACACTGGCTGCACACCGCAGTGGCCGAACTGCTGCCCGCCCACCCCGAACTACCCGAACGCCTCACCCACGCCGAAGTCGCCCGTCATGGGCACGGCATGGTCATCCCGACACCAGGTTTAATGAATCATTTAAGCCGATGGCGCTTGATGATGGATGATTCTATGCTCCAAAAAACACAGCGTCTGCACTTCGCCCACAGCGACTGGGCAGGCTACTCAATTTTTGAAGAAGCCTTTGCTTTGGGGCTACAAGCGGCAAAGTGGGTGTGAAGCTATCTGAAGGCTGTCATCGCATTTCATAAGAGTGGTTTTGTCAGGGACAACGGCCTGTGATGCAGACGGTATTTTTAGGGTATTAAAACCTGAATCCCTTTGCTTTCCACAAGCTGTAAAAGTTTTGCAGCCGCTCCGCTAGGGCGTTTCTCCGCTGCTGGAGATTCCCATTTTTGAACAGTAGAAACGCTGACATTCAAGAGTGAAGCAAAAACAGACTGGCTCACTTTTGCAATACTTGTTCTAATTTCTACTACTTTATCTGGCGTGTAGCTCGGAGGCTCATCGCACAAAGCGTTCATGCGTGCCATTTCGGGTTTTGACAGCAAGCCATGCGTCTTGAGATCAATTGCTGTTTCGAGCAATTCGAGAAGAACGCGATTTTTTTCAGTCGTCTTTGGCATTGCAAATCTCCTTCAGAATTCCATCTTGCTTGAGTTTTTCCAGTTGGGGTTCGTCCGCTGTTTGAAGACCTTTTGCGACTATTTTTGCTGCTTCTTCTTCTGTCAACGAAAAGTCTTTGCCAGGATCACTTTT
>DLPA01000123.1:0-12848 GCA_002479815.1 bacterium UBA7470
TATGGCGGTGACATCACCCGCAAACGCAAACTGCTGGAAAAACAAAAAGCCGGCAAAAAGCGCATGAAGCAAATCGGTTCGGTTGAAGTGCCCCAAGAAGCCTTTTTGGCGATTTTGCAGGTGGAAGAATAATGAACAACACTGCGTTCGCCAGCGTCACTGGCGTGATTCTGGCCAGCTTTTTTGGTTACATCATCGCCATGTATTTTGGCTATGCAGAAGGTAATTTTGCCTTGCTGCTGCTGCTGGCGACCACAGTGACAGGCGTGTATTGGGTGCTGGAAAAGTGGTACTTCTTGCCCCAACGCCAACAAGCCGCCGCCCAAGCGCAAGCCGATCTAGAGCAACGTGCCGCACAACTCAAGGCACAAGGCATCACCCAAACCGATGTACGCCTTGATGACGATACACATCAACGCCTATTGATGCAGCCTTGGTGGTTGGATTGGACGGCGGGTCTTTTTCCTGTGATTGTGGCGGTGTTTGTGCTGCGCTCCTTTTTATTTGAACCGTTCAAAATTCCATCTGGCTCGATGATTCCTACTTTGCGAGTGGGCGATTTGATTTTGGTGAACAAATTTCACTACGGCGTGCGCTTGCCGGTGATCCATACGAAAGTGATTGCCAACAACGAACCGCAGCGGGGCGATGTGATGGTGTTTCGCTATCCCCCACAACCCAGCTTGGACTACATCAAGCGCGTCGTCGGCGTACCCGGTGACGAGGTCGCGTATTTGAACAAACAACTCACCATCAACGGACAGCCTGTCGCCAGAACACAGCTCCCTGACTTTTTTGATGGCGATGCCATGCGTTACGCCAAGCACTTTGAAGAAACACGCGACGGCAAAACCTATGGCACCTTGAACGACGACGACCGTCCAGCCTTCATTCCGGGGGCCACAGAGTTCCCATTCAAAGACCAATGCCGTTACAGCATCGAAGGCGTGGTATGCAAAGTGCCACCGGGCCACTACTTTATGATGGGCGACAACCGCGATAACTCCTTGGACTCCCGTTACTGGGGCTTTGTGCCAGAGGCAAATATCGTCGGGAAAGCCTTTTTTGTGTGGATGAACTTTGGCAATCTGTCACGGATAGGCAGTTTTGATTGATGGACTTGGAGTATGAAGATGAACACTCGTCAACGCGGCTTTTCTTTATTGGGTATGTTGTTTGTGGGGGGCGTAATTGCCGTACTGGCGCTGGTCGGGATGCAAGTCGCACCAGGTGTGATCGAGTTCTTGACGATACAGAAAACAGTTAAAAAAATCGCCAGCGCAGGCACCACAGTGCCAGAAATCAAAGCCGCATTTGATCGCTTTGCCCAAATCGACAGCATCACCAGCATCACCGGTCAAGACCTAGAGATCACCAAAGCAGGCGAAAAAATCGTCGTCTCTTTTGCCTACAACAAGGAAGTGCATCTGGCTGGGCCCGCTTATCTGCTGATGAAGTACAAAGGCAGCAGCCGCTGATGGCCTTTGAATGCAGCGCGTCTCTTCCCCCTCACCTGAGAACCATTCTTTGCCGCCGCCCACGTTAGACAGCTTACAACGCCACTTAGGTCATCATTTTCAGCGGACGAGCTTGCTTGAACGTGCCTTGACGCACCGGAGCCACTCCGCCGATCACTACGAGCGACTGGAGTTTTTGGGCGATGCGGTACTGAACCTTGCCGTGTCCGATCTCTTGCTGCAGCGCCACACCAAATGGTCAGAGGGCGAGTTGTCGCGGGTAAGAGCACACTTGGTCAAGCAAGATACCTTGGCCCAATTGGCCATGCAATGTGGTTTACATCACTTGCTGCACTTGGGCGAGGGAGAACTGCGCTCGGGTGGGCGACAGCGTCCCTCTATACAAGCCGACGCACTTGAAGCCATCTTAGGTGCTGTCTATTTGGACGCAGGCTACGAAGCGGCGACCCGAGTGGTACAACAACTTTACCGCGATGTGGACTCGCAGCAGCGGCATTCTTCGGCCGCTGTACCTTTGGGAAAAGACCCAAAAACCGCACTTCAAGAATGGTTGCAAGGGCGCAAATTGCCATTGCCCATGTATGAAGTCATCCAAATTCTGGGAGCCGCCCATCGACAAGAGTTTGAGGTGTCGTGCAGTGTCGCTGTGTCGCATCAGGCTCCTGCACGAGGCCGTGGCCCCTCACGCCGTGCAGCCGAACAAGCGGCGGCAAAAGCCATGTTGGCTCAACTCAATGCACCTAGCTCATGACTGCACCCTCCTCTCGTAAGCCGTCTTCTGCATCCTCTGAAGCCGATGTGAACGTCAACCTCGATCAGATGCTGGCACAAGCCCTGCGTCGTCCAGCCGCAGACGCGCAGCAAGAGGCCACCGAGCAAGCTGCGCCCACTGTGGTGGTGCCTGAGGCCGAGCAACGCGGCGGCTATGTCGCCATTGTGGGCAAACCCAACGTGGGCAAGTCCACCCTCATCAACGCCTTGGTGGGGCAAAAAGTCAGCATCACCTCGCGCAAGGCGCAAACCACGCGCCACCGCATCACCGGCTTGCGCACCGTGGGCGCGACCCAGTTTGTGTTTGTCGATACGCCCGGCTTTCAAACCAAACACGGCAATGCCCTGAATCGGTCTTTGAACAAGACAGTGCTGGGGGCGGTCAACGATGTCGATTTGATTGTGCTGGTGGTCGAGGCCGGACGTTTCGATGCCGCCGATGCCAAGGTCTTGGCTTTGCTTCCTAGCAACATCCCTGTGATTTTGTTGGCGAATAAGTTCGATTTAATTCATCGCCGTGCCGAGCTTGCGCCGTGGCTCAAAGACATGCAAACGCGCCATCCGTTTGCGGAAATCGTGCCCATGTCGGCGCAGCGTCTGAAAGACATTGAACGGCTGTACCCCATTTTTGATCGCTACCTGCCCCAACAACCGTGGCTGTTCGGGGCCGATGAACTGACCGACCGCAGCGAGCGGTTTTTAGCCAGCGAACTCATACGCGAGAAACTGTTTCGCTTGACGGGCGACGAGCTGCCCTACACCTCCACCGTCATCATCGACAGCTTTACCGAAGAAGGCAAGATGCGGCGCATTGCCGCCACCATCGTCGTCGAGCGCGAAGCCCACAAAGGCATGGTCATTGGTGAAAAAGGTGAAAAGCTCAAACGCATCGGCACCGAAACCCGCATGGAGCTGGAAAGGCTGTGGTCGGGCAAAGTGTTTTTAGAGATTTGGGTCAAAGTCCGCTCCGGCTGGGCGGATGACGAAGCCCGCGTGCGCTCCTTCGGCTACGAATAAGGGTTGGCGTGCGCGCGAAGTCTCCCCGTGTGACGGACGAACCCGCTTTTGTCCTCCACCGCTACGACTGGAGCGAAACCAGCCTCATTGTGGACGTGTTCAGCCGCAGCGAGGGCCGGCTTGCGCTGGTGGCGAAGGGGGCCAAACGTCCCTCCTCGCAATTGCGCCCCATCTTATTGCCCTTGCAGCCGCTGCTGCTGTCGTGGGGGGGCGATGCCGACATCAAAACCCTGCGTGCCGCGCACTGGTGTGGGGGCCACGTCATGCCCGTGGGCGATGCCTTGCTGATGGGCATTTACCTCAACGAGTTGTTGTTGAGCTTTGTGCCGCGTGAAGACCCCTATCCCCACCTGTTCGGGCACTACACCCGCACCGTGGCCGCCTTGGCCGATCGTGGGCCAGACCCCACCACCCGTGCAGCCTTGGTCAGGGCGTGGGAATTGTTGCTCTTGCAAGCCTGCGGCGTCTTGCCGCAACTGGACATGGAAGGCAGCAGCTTGCACGCCTTGCACCCGCACCGCACCTATACCCTGCTCGAACAAGGCGGCTTGATGGAGGTGGACGCGCACGAGCGCCACGCCCTCAAAGGCAGCGCATGGCAAGCCCTGCAAACCGCCCTCTGCGCCCCCGACGCATGGGCCGCCACCTTGGAGGCCTGCCGCCCCCATGCAGCGCCTTTGCAGCCCTTATTGCGCCGCTTGCTGCACCAGCACAGCGGCGTGCGTAGTTTCAAAACTCGGCAAGTCATGCTCGACACCCAAGCCTTGGCACGACCCTCATCATGAGCTTTTCATCTTCATCTTCTTCACCGCGCTGCGCTTTGTCGGTCAACTTGAACAAAGTCGCCACCGTTCGCAACACCCGCCCTCTGCCCATTCCCAGTCTGGTGCGGGCCGCGCAAGCGTGTTTGGCGGCGGGGGCGCAAGGCATCACCGTGCATCCTCGACCCGACGAACGCCACATTCGTTTGCAAGACGTGTTCGACATCGGCGCAGTGGTGCAGCAATGGCCGCATTGCGAATACAACATCGAAGGCAACCCGTTTCACAACCTCATGGACGTGGCGGCCCAAGTCCTCGCCCGTGGCCTGCCCCTGCACCAGTTGACCTTTGTGCCCGACAGCGTGGGCCAAGCCACCAGCGACCACGGTTGGCGCTTTCCCGACGATGCCGAGCGACTCACCCCCCTCATCGCCCAAGCCCATGCCCTAGGCGTGCGCGTGAGCCTGTTCATGGACGCGCAACCCGAGCAGATGGCCGCCGCCCGCGCCGTCGGCGCTGACCGCATCGAGCTGTACACCGAACCCTATGCGGCAGCCCACGCCCAAGACGATGCCCCCTTGCTGGCGCAGCAGTTGGCCCGCTACCAAGCAGCCGCGCAGGCCGCCACAGCAGCAGGCTTGGGCCTCAATGCCGGACACGACCTCAACCGCGACAACCTCCCCGCCTTTTTGCAGACCGTGGCGGGCGTGCAGGAAGTCTCCATCGGCCACGCCTTCATTGCCGATGCGCTAGAGCTGGGCTACGCCGCCACCGTCGCTGCGTACTTGGCGGCGATGTCTGCACGGTGAACGCATGATTGTGGGCATAGGGCACGACTTGTGCAGCCGCTCACGCATGGCGCGGGCTTACGAGCGTCAAGGGCTGCGGCTGGTACACAAAATCCTCAGTCCTGCCGAGCAAGCCCAATGGCAACAACGCCTGAGCGAGCACCCCAACCGCGCCCTGTCCTTCTTGGCCATGCGCTTTGCCGCCAAAGAAGCCTTTTGCAAAGCGATGGGATGGGGCTTTCGTGCGCCCATGAGCTGGCATGGCTGCGCCGTGCAACACCGCGCCGGCGGCCAACCTTGCTTCGTGTTTGACCAAGCCGTGCAGACGTGGTGGCAAGCGCAGCAGCCCCCCCTCATCGCCCACCTCAGCCTCAGCGACGATGGCGATTACGCCAGCGCCTTCGTCGTCATTGAACGCAGCAGCACAGCCCCCACCCCCTTGCCACCGCTGGCGCTTTGAAGTTTTTTCTTGCCATGAACGCTTCTTCCTTCACCCCTTCACCCCTTCCCTCACACGCGCCCGTTGTGCTCGACATTGCCGCGCCGACTTTGAACGCCGACGACCGCCGCCGCCTCGCCCACCCGCTCACTGGCGGGGTGATCTTGTTTGCGCGTCACTTTGAAAGCCGCGCTCAACTCACCCAACTGTGTGCCGAATTGCGGGCCTGCCGTCCCGATGTCTTGATCGCCGTCGATCACGAAGGCGGGCGTGTGCAACGCTTTAAAACCGATGGCTTCACCCATTTGCCCGCCATGCGCGTCTTGGGTCAGCTTTGGCACAGCGACGGGGCCGAAGTCGCCTGCAACCATGCCGTCGCCTGTGGCTATGTCCTCGGGGCCGAGTTGCGGGCCTGTGGGGTGGATTTGAGCTTCACGCCGGTGTTGGATTTGGATCATGGTCGCAGCGAAGTCATTGGCGACCGCGCCTTCGACCGCGACCCGCGCCTCGTCAGCGCCTTGGCCCGCGCCCTGATGCAGGGCTTGTTGCAAAGCGGCATGAGCAACTGCGGCAAACACTTCCCCGGTCATGGCTATGCCGAGGCCGACTCCCACGTCGCCGTCCCCGTTGATGAGCGGCCCCTTGCCACGATCTTGGCCGACGATGCCTCGCCCTACGGCTGGCTTTCCACCAGCTTGCGCTCGGTCATGCCCGCCCATGTCATCTATCCCTTGGTGGACAGCCGTCCGGCGGGCTTTTCTGCGACGTGGCTGCACACCATCTTGCGTGAGCAACTGGGCTTTCAAGGCGCAATTTTCAGCGACGACTTGAGCATGGAAGGCGCGCGCGTCATCAACGGCGCAAGCGTCACACCCACTCAAGCCGCCATCGCCGCGCTGGGGGCCGGTTGCGATGTGGTCTTGCTGTGCAACCAAAGCCTGCACGACCAAGGCGCTGCCGTCGATGCCCTGCTCGACGGCCTGAGCCACGCCCAAGCCCAAGGCGCATGGCAGCCCCAAGCCCTAAGCGAAGCCCGCCGCCGCCAACTGCTCGGCAGTGGCACAGCCCTCGACTGGAACGCGCTGCACGCCCACCGCCCTTACCAGCACGCAACGCAGTTGCTGGCGGGGTTGAGATAAGCGCCCACCAGCCCCAAGCATCTTCCCCCCTCCCCCGGTTGGGAAGAGGAGTTGAAAGGCCTTCTCACCGACCGCAGTGCCTTCACTCCCTCCCCCAGCGGGGGAGGGTTGGGGTGGGGGAACATAGAAGAAGGCAGAGTGATGACGCTTTGCGTTAGTAAAAACTATAGTAAAAAAAGTGAGCTGCTTACGCAAGCAATACGACATATTTGACTTATTTGATTCTTAAAATAGTCCCTAAAAATACAAAAAACACCTCCAAACCCGTTTTTCTGAGGCTGAAAAACGGGTTTTTGTGTTTTAAAAACCTCGATTTTTAATAAAAAGCTGTATTTTTAGAATTAAAAATAGACATTATTCTACATTTTATTGCGTAAACAGCTCACTTTTTTTACTATCTTTTTTAATTAAACTGTCATGGATAGGCACTGGGTTTGTGGAAGAATGGAACATCAAAAACCCCAGCTCATCACCCTGTTTATGGACAAGAACTCCCCTCACTACTTGGCTCGCCGCACCATTGCCTTGGTACTGGCGGGGGGCCGTGGCTCGCGGCTGCACGCGCTCACCGACCGGCGCACCAAGCCGGCGGTGTATTTCGGCGGTAAATTTCGCATCATCGACTTTGCCTTGTCCAACTGCCTGAACTCCAATGTGCGCCGCATTGGGGTGTTGACGCAGTACAAATCACACAGCTTGCTGCGACATTTGCAGCGGGGTTGGAACATTTTGCGAAGTGAATTTAATGAATTCATTGACTTGCTGCCCGCCCAGCAGCGCATCGACGACGTGAGCTGGTACCAAGGCACGGCCGATGCGGTGTTTCAAAACCTCGACATCCTCAAAGCACACAATCCCGAATACATTTTGGTGCTGGCTGGCGATCACATCTACAAAATGGACTACGCCGAGCTGATTGCCGACCATGTGGCCCAAGGCGCACGCTGCACCGTGGGCTGCATTGAAGTGCCTTTAGACGAAGCCCAAGCCTTTGGCGTGATGGCGGTGGACGACAAGCGGCGCATCACCCGCTTTACAGAAAAACCCCAACATCCCGATGCCATGCCCGACCAGCCCGATCAAGCCTTGGCGAGCATGGGCATTTATGTCTTTGATGCGGCTTACTTGTTTCAAGCCCTGCAAGCCGATGCCGCGCAAGCCGGCTCCAGCCGCGACTTTGGCAAGGACATCATCCCCGCCATCGTGGCGCGTGGTGAAGCCATGGCCCACCCCTTTGGGCGGTCTTGCGTCAAAAGCAGCCCCAACGCCCCCGCGTATTGGCGCGATGTGGGCACGGTCGATGCGTATTGGCAAGCCAATATCGACCTGACAGGCACGGTGCCCGAGCTGGATATGTACGACCGCGAATGGCCCATCTGGACGTATCAAGAACAACTGCCGCCCGCCAAATTTGTGTTCGACGACGATGGACGGCGCGGCATGGCGGTCGATGCCTTGGTGTCGGGGGGCTGCATCATTTCAGGATCGACCGTGCGCCGCTCGGTCTTGTTTTCGCAAGTGCGGGTCAACTCCTTCAGCCTCGTGCAAGAGGCGGTGATCTTGCCCCGCGTCACCATTGGGCGGCATTGCCGCTTGAAAAAAGTCGTCATCGACGATGGCTGTCACATCCCCGACGGCACGGTCATCGGCGAAGACCCCGAGGCCGATGCCCAACGCTTTCACCGCACCGAGGAGGGGGTCGTGCTTGTCACCCGCGATATGTTGGAGGCACTGCAACCCCCTCACGAGGGGGGAACACACCCATGAGCCGAGGCCGCTACCCCAAACGCCTGCCCTTGTGTTTGCAAGACCGCCGTCGCTTGCGCGGCCGCTTGCGCGCGTCGCCCCCGTGCGAACCACCGCCATCGGCACCTGTAACGGAACACGACGCTTCTGCGCCAACCACACCACTGCCCACACTCATGCCCACAGACACGGCGGATGCAGCGCAGGCGGGGGGGTGGGCAAAAGACCCCTTGATTGCAGCCTTACACCAAATGGAATTGCAGCGCGCGCTGGCCCAGTCTTCTGTGACCGCGTTGCCGGCACACCCCCCCGCGCCTGCCGCCCCCCGTATGGCAAGCACGCGGGTCTTGTTTGTGTGCGCCGAAGTTTTCCCACTGCTCAAAACCGGCGGCTTGGCCGATGTCTGCGCCGCGCTGCCCCGCGCCTTAGACCAAGAAGGAGCCGATGTGCGGCTCTTGCTGCCCGCCTTTCCCAGCATGGTCGCGGGCGTCACGCCTGAGGACGCACCCATGTCCCTGCCCTTGGGTCATCCCCCCACACCACCGGGGTCGATCGGTATCGGCCCGCAAACAGCGACGCCACCAGCGTGGGGCCGTCCGCCACTGCCGTCGCTGTCTGCCGACGTGCGGGCGCAAGCCACCCCGTGGCTGCAACGAGGGCGCATGAAGCACAACGGGCAGCTTGTCTATTTGCTGCACGCCCCCGCCTTGTTTGGGCGCGAAGGGCATCCTTACGTCGATGCACAAGGGCAGGCATGGGCCGATGCCCCCTTGCAATTTGCATGGCTGGGTTGGGCGGCGGCGCTGATCGGTTTGGGGCATGACCCCCAATGGTGTCCCACCGTGGTGCATGGGCACGACTGGCACAGCGGTTTGGCTGCGCCCTACTTACACCTCTTGCACCAAAAGCAGCCCCACTCGGCACGCCCCACCACCGTCTTCACCATTCATAACTTGGCCTACCAAGGCGTGTGCAGCTCGCAGTGGCGTGAACCTTTAGGCATCCCTGACGCGTTGTTTCACCTGAACGGCTTGGAATTTCACCACCAGCTTTCGTTCATCAAAGGGGGCTTGTGCTACAGCGACTATCTGACCACCGTCAGCCCACGCTACGCCCAAGAAATCACCCAAGAAGAACAAGGTTGCGGCCTCGATGGGGTCTTGCGCCATCGCCAAGACCGTTTGGAGGGGATTCTGAATGGGGTGGATGAACAAGTCTGGCATCCCGCGCACGATGCGCACGTACAACCCGGCTACGACCGTCATCACCTGCTGGGCAAATCCCTCGCCAAAGCGCGTGTACAAGCCGAATTGGGTCTGGAGCCGCGTCCCAATGCCCTGTTGTGCGTGGTGGTGAGCCGTTTGACCGAGCAAAAAGGGCTGCACCTCTTGCCCGACATCATCCATGAATTGGTGCAACGTGGTGGTCAGCTTGCCGTATTGGGTTCGGGCGATGCAGCCATTGAATCTGACTTGTCCGCTTGTGCGCAACAGCACCCCACACAAATGGCCTTGCGCTTGGGTTACGACGAAGCCTTGGCGCACCGCCTGATCGCAGGGGGCGATGTGATCTTGGTGCCTTCGCGCTTTGAGCCTTGTGGCCTGACACAGTTGTATGGCTTGCGCTATGGCACGCTGCCCTTGGTGCGCGCCGTAGGAGGTTTGGCCGACACCGTGACCGATTGCAGCTTGGAGCATCTGGCCGATGGCACCGCCACCGGCTTTGTCTTTCAACAATTGCACGCACAAGACTTGCTAGCCGCCTTGCGTCGGGCCTTGGTCTTGTGGCGACGGCCCAGTGAGTGGCAAACCGTCCAACGCCAAGGCATGACCCAGCGCCATGACTGGCAGCAAGCCGCACGTGCCTATATGCGCCTGTACCGCCACGGGCAAGGATCTTAGGGTGGCGACATCGTCTGGTACCACAAAACAGACGGTGACGCTTTTTAGTCGTTGGTGTCATTCGCTATTTTTGAGGAGCTTTTATGCCTACATCTGCCACTGCATCTGCGTCCGTCCACGCCCCGCAAGCGCCCGCGTTTGAGTTTGACCGCCCAGGCAACTCTGCCGAAGCCCTGCGCAAATCCATCGCCAACCGCTTGCTGTACGCCGTGGGCAAAGATTTACGCGCTGCGACCAAGCGCGATTGGCTCTTTGCACTGCTGCACGCCGTACGCGACCGCATGATGGACCGCTGGCGCGACACCCTCACCGCTGCACAAGACCAAGATGCCAAGCGCGTCTATTACCTCTCGATGGAGTACCTCACAGGCCGCGCCCTGACCAACGCACTGCTGGCGGTAGACATTTTGGACGATGCACGAGCCGCCTGCACCCAACTGGGCGCCGACTTTGATGCCTTGATCGACTTGGAACACGACGCAGGCCTAGGCAATGGGGGCTTGGGTCGTTTGGCTGCCTGCTTTTTAGATGCGATGGCAGCTTTGGGCATCCCCGGCATGGGCTACGGCATCCGCTACGACTACGGAATGTTTGCCCAACGCCTGCAAGACGGGCGACAAGTCGAAGAACCCGATCAATGGCTGGCCTACGGTAATCCGTGGGAGTTTATGCGACCTGAGTTCAGCCACACGGTGCGTTTTGGGGGTCGTTTGGTGCAAGAAGGCGTGAACGTACGCTGGGTGGATACCGAAGACGTGACGGCCATGGCCTACGACACCGGCGTGCCGGGCCACGATTTGCACAGCGTCGCCACCTTGCGCCTGTGGTCGGCGCGGGCCACAGGGGGCATCAATCTGGATGCCTTCAACCGTGGCGACTATATGCGGGCGGTGGAGGCAAAAAACCTGTCTGAAAACGTCTCGCGCGTGCTCTATCCCGATGACAGCACCGACCACGGCAAAGAGCTGCGGCTGCGGCAAGAGTACTTTTTTGTCAGCGCCTCGCTGCAAGACATCTTGCGCCGCTACCTGAAAAACCACGGCGATTTCACCGCCCTGCCCGACAAAGTCGCCATTCACCTGAACGACACCCACCCCGCGCTGGCCGTGCCGGAGCTGATGCGCCTGCTGGTGGATGTACACGACGTGAGCTGGGACGAGGCATGGGACTACTGCCAACGCATCTTCAGCTACACCAACCACACCCTCATGCACGAGGCACTAGAGACCTGGCCCGTGGACTTGGTGGGACGCTTGCTGCCGCGTCACTTGCGCATCATCTACGACCTCAACGCCCAATTCTTGGCCCGTGTGCATGAGCAGCATCCGGGCGACCACGACTTGCTGCGCCGCGTGTCGCTGATCGACGAGCGGGGGCAACGGCGCGTGCGCATGGCCTATCTCTCGGTGCTTGCCAGTCACAAAATCAATGGCGTGTCGGCCCTGCACAGCCAATTGATGGTGGATACCATCTTTGCCGACTTCGCCCGCCTCTTCCCCGAGCGATTCTGCAACGTCACCAACGGCATCACACCCAGGCGTTGGCTCTCGCAAGCCAATCGCCCTTTGTCAGACTTGATCGACGACCGCATCGGCCGGACTTGGCGCAGCGATTTAAGCGAGCTGACCCAGTTGCGCCCATTGGCGACCGAGCCGGAATTTGCCAACGCCTTCCGACTCGCCAAAGTGCAAAACAAACGCCGGCTGGCCGAGCGCATCGCCCGAGACTGTGGCGTGGTGGTGGACCCCGACAGCTTGTTCGACGTGCAAGTCAAACGCATCCACGAGTACAAACGCCAGTTGCTGAACCTCCTGCACGTCGTCACCCGCTACCAGCAAATTTTGGCGCACCCGCACGCCAACTGGGTGCCGCGCACGGTGATTTTTGCAGGCAAAGCGGCATCAGCCTACTACATGGCCAAGCTGGTGATTCGGCTCATCAACGACGTGGCGCGGGTGGTCAACAACGACCCACGTATCGGCAACCGCCTGAAAGTGGTGTTCATGCCCAACTACCGCGTGTCGCTGGCAGAAGTCATCATTCCTGCCGCCGATTTGTCCGAGCAAATTTCGACCGCAGGAACAGAAGCCTCTGGCACGGGGAATATGAAATTTGCGCTCAACGGCGCACTGACCATCGGGACGTGGGATGGCGCGAACATTGAAATGGCCGAGGCCGTTGACCCTGAGCATATGTTCATTTTTGGCCTGAAAACCGAGCAAGTGGCCGACCTACGCGCCAGCGGTTACAACCCACGCCGCTACTACGATCACAACTACGATCTGAAAAGCGCCATCGACCGTATTGCCGAAGGTTTGTTCTGCCCCGAAGAACCCAACCGCTACCACGACATCACCCGCACGCTGCTGGAGCAAGATCACTACCTGCTGCTGGCCGACTATGCCGATTACGTCGCCACCCAGCACCAAGTCGATGACCTCTACCGCCGCCCCAGCGAGTGGACGCGCTGGGCCATCTTGAACACCGCTGGCATGGGTCACTTCAGCGCCGACCGCACCATCACCGAATACGCCCGACGCATTTGGCAAGTGCAAGCCGTCGTCTGAGGCACAGCCGTCAACCCAGCACCACCAGCCGACTCGCCCCACCCGGGCGTTTTTGCAGGTGGATGCGGGTGCTCATGCGTTCGGTCATGTCTTGAACGTGGGAGATGACCCCGACTTGGCGGCCTTGGGATTGGAGTTGGTCTAGGGCATCGAGGGCGATTTGCAGCGCATCGGCATCGAGCGAGCCAAAGCCCTCGTCGATGAACAAGGTTTCCACCTGCACCCGATGCGAGGACAGCGA
>DLPA01000123.1:12898-14314 GCA_002479815.1 bacterium UBA7470
AAGGCCAGCGACACCAAAAACGATTCCCCGCCCGAGAGCGAATGCACCGAGCGCACCTCGTCGCCCATGTCTTGATCGACCACCAGCAGCCCTAGGCTGTCGGCCACCCGCTCCAGCCGGTAGCGGCGCGACAAGGATTGCAAATGGGCATTGGCATAGCCCAGCAACACGTCCAAGGTGAGTTGCTGCGCGAAGTTGCGGAATTTTTTGCCATCTGCCGATCCGATCAAATCGCTCAACCGCGCCCACACCGCTTCCTGCTCGGCCTGCTGTGCCAGTTGTTCACGCAAGGCCACCGTCGCTTTCAAACGCTCATCATCTTGTGTCAAACGCCACTCTAAGGCTGATTGTTCGGCTTGAAGTTGCTTCAATTTTTCAAGCGCCGTCTGCAAGGCTTGATCGACAGCGGCGGCATCGTCCAGCATGGGGCTGTTGAGCATGGCGCGGGCCTCTTGGTGTCGCTGTGCATCCGTGCGATAGGTGTGCGCCACCGCCAGCGCGTGGGTGACGGCCTCGTCCAGCTCGCGCAGGGCTTGGCGCTCTTGGGCCATCCATTCGGGCGACACGCGCAGCCATGCCAACAAACGTGGGCGGTCTAGGGGGGGAGTGTCATCGTGCGTGGCATTCCAGCCTGTCAGCCAGTCGTCCAAGGCGAGTTGGGCCGCGTCCAAAGCGGTTTGTTCTTGCGCGATGCGCTGGGCATGGTGACGGCAGGCTTCAGTCAGGCGCGTCGCTTCGTCTTGTGTGTGCCGCCCACGGGTCTGCGCGGCTTGATGCGCGTGTTCAGCAGTGGCGTAGCGGTCTTGCCAATCTTGCTCCACGGCTTGCACGGGGCGGCCTTGCAGCACGGCCGCTCGCAGGGCAAGGGCGGTTTGATGGTCGTTGTGCGCTTGGCTCCATGCCGCGTGGGCGTGCTGGGCGCTGGTCTGGGCTTGCTCCAGTTGGGCGCAGACCGTCGCTTGTGCCGCTAGTAGCTGCTGCACTTGCTGCTGTGCGTCGATTCGGCCTTGCTGGTGCGTTTGCCATGCCTGCACTTGCGCGTGGGCTTTTTGAATGCGTTGCGCCCATGTGCCTTCGGCAGGGATCAAGGCCCACACAGGCTGCAAACTGGATCGCGCCGTTTCCAATGAATCATGCTGCTGTCGGCGGTGTTGCTGTGCTTGCGTGAGCTGTTGCTGAAGGCGCTCGCAGCGGTGTTGGGCCTCGGTGTGGGCCTGCTGCGCGTGGTGCTGCGCCGCTTCAGCCGCCGCTGCCGCCTTGTGCAGGCGTTGATGCTCGGCTTGGGCTTGGGTGTAAGCGGCTTGCGCGTGGTCGAGTCGGCTTTGTGCGTCTTGCGCCGCCTGTTCGCCCGCTTGCTGCCATGCCGCCCAGTGCTGAAAGGCATCGGCGCGATGGTGCTGGTGTTGCGCGTGCCAA
>DLPA01000123.1:14462-15130 GCA_002479815.1 bacterium UBA7470
TTGTCGCTGGTGTCGGTCAAGGTCTTGCGTGCCTCGTTCACCTCTTGCGTCCATTGAGCCAACAAGGGCGCGAGGGTGTCGGCAGCCGACTGCGATTCGGCATACGGGTGATGCGTGGCCCCGCAGACGGGACAGGGTTCCTCGGGCCGCAGGTGTGCCCGAAATTGCGAGGCACTGACGCTGGTGGCGCGTTGGGCTTGCGCCAGCATCTGCTCTTTTGCAATCAAACTGGCCTCCAGCGCCCTTTTCTCTTGCGTGAGCAGCTCTTTTTTTTGCAGCATTTGCTCACACCATTGCTGTGCGGCCTGATGCTGCTGCGTGGCTTGGGTTTGGGCGTGGCGGTGGTGCTGCAAGTCGGCCAAGAGATGCGCCGCCTCGCGCCATGCCTTCAAGGTGTCGCGGCATTGACGCTGGGCCTCGATGGACGGCGGTACTGACTGGTCTAGGGCTTGCTGCTGCGCCTGTGCGCGGGTGCGGCAGTCCTTGGCATGGGCTTGCGCCGTGTGCAGGGTGGATTCGGCAGTGTGGCGGGCGGCGTGGGCGTGTTGCAGTTCAGCTTCATGCTGCTGTATTTTTTGATCTGAGGCTTGCAGGTCAAGCGTGAGCTGCTGCGCTTGTTGCAGCAAGAGCAGCCACTTGTCCCAGCCTTGCGCCAAGTCTTGCCATGC
>DLPA01000123.1:15300-18556 GCA_002479815.1 bacterium UBA7470
CAGAAGGCTTAAACGATCGTCCAAAATCCGCGCTTGGCTCAATTCGGCTTGTAAGGCATCGCGCTCTTGGGCCAGCGCGTCCAACTGGGCTTGCGTGCGTGCGGAGTCGGCCTGCGCGGCATCGACGGCTTGGTGGGCAAGTGCAAGCTGCTGCTGAGACTGCTGCCCCTCGGCTTGATGGGCGTGGAGCTGCCCCTCGCTGCGCTGCACCTCTTGCCACAGGGGACGCGCGGCTTGCACCGCCTCCAACTGGTGCAGGTGGTGCAAGCGGGGCGCGGCGGCGTGTTGCAGGGCACGCGCCTCAGCCACCGCAGCGTCGGCCTTGTGTTGCTGTGCCAGCAGCCGCGCGTTCTCAGTCCACCAACGCGCTTGCGCTTGCTTTTCTAAGACAGTTTGCTCCTCTGCCTGTAGCAATGTTTGGCAACGGGCCATATCCGCCATCACGGTGTGACGCTCGGCCTCAGTCAAAGGCTGTTGCTGTTGCAGTTGAGATTGAAGGGCTTGCAAACGCGCGGCTTCGGCCTTGGCGCGTTGAAACGCACGAATCGACAACTGCGTGAAGGTGCGCGTGCCGGTGAGGGTTTGCAGCAACTCGGCGCGGTCGTCGTCGCTGGCTTTTAAAAATGCCGAAAAATCGTTTTGCGCCAACAGCACCGCACGGGTGAATTGTTCAAAATCCAGCCCGAGTTTTTGCTGGATCAGGTTCAGCGTTTCGGTTTTGCGATGGTCGCCCAAGATGCGGCCTTCGCTGCCATCGTCGCGCAGTTGTTTGAGCTGCATATCGGTGGGCTGCAAACGGCCCTCGGCTTTTTGACGGGCGCGGCGCACGCTCCAGCGGGCACGGTAGCGCAGCCCATCATGGCCTTGAAAGTCCACTTCGGCATAGCCCTCAGCCGCGCCCCGCCGCAAGAGGGTACGCACATCGGCAGGGATCACCTTATCGTCGCCCACATCGGGCACGCTCTCGCCCCGACTGCCCGCCCGACTCAGGCGCGGCGTGCGCTCGTACAAGGCCACACACAAGGCATCCAAAAGCGTGCTTTTCCCCGCCCCCGTCGGCCCCGTGATGGCAAACAAGCCCGCCGAAGCCAAAGGCTGCACCTGAAAGTCAACCGCAAACTCCCCCGCCAAAGCGGTCAAATTTTTTCCACGAATGGCTAGTATTTTCATGCGATGGTTGTAGCTGGTTACGGCGCTGCGCCAATTAAGCGGCTTTGATCTCATCCAGCAAATCGGGATGACGATCCAATAGTTTCAACAGCTTGACCAATGCCAGCGGTGGTTTTGTCTTGCCGTTTTCGTAGCGAGAGAACGCATTCACGCCACCACCGAACAGTTCAGCCGCCTGTCGCTGATCCAATTCGAGTTTGCGCCGCACTTGAGCAATGTACTGGGGATCAACATAAGCCGCGTTCACCTGACGCTGAAACAGCCCCATCCATTCGCTGTAGCGGTCGCCCTGCTCACGACTTAGGACGACTTCGCCACAAGCAGGGCAAAAGTCGCCTGTTACTTCTGGGATGAGGGTGGTTTCGCCCTTGTAGGTATAGGGCACGTCGCGCGTATCGTGCATCAATTCCGCCGCACCGCAGCATGGACATTTCATGGTCACAGCTCCTTGAAAGAAACGATCAGTACATCGTCAATGACGGTCAGCTTCAGGTACACCCCATCGCCGCCGACCGTTTTGGTGTGATACACATCCTGCCAAATACGATGATTCGCATGAGTGGTCATGCTCTTATAAAAATTGCTAGGTGCTAGGGTCAAAATCAGTGCACACATACCATCCAAATCATGAATACCAAGCGCCAACGCCCCTTCGTAAGCAGAAGCCGTCGCCCTGACTGCTCCCGCTTCTACCAAGGTTTTGACAATGGACAGTTTGCAATGCGGTGTGCCTTTTTCCATGCGTCAATTTTAACCTATTA
The DNA here is from genome assembly GCA_002479815.1 of bacterium UBA7470. Classification (GTDB taxonomy): domain Bacteria; phylum Pseudomonadota; class Gammaproteobacteria; order Burkholderiales; family Burkholderiaceae_C; genus UBA2334. The sequence goes on from DLPA01000123.1 coordinate 17,232, forward strand.
GGTTAATTTGGATCTTCTGTTGTATTCAACAATTCTTGAAAAGCGTGGCGCAGGGGGGTGGGGGGTGGGGTTTGGAAGTGGTGTTGGTACAGGCGGTCGAATAGGACGCTGGGGGCGAGTTGGTCGATGTCGTCTAGGGACAGGGCTGGCGCGGTGGGCGTGGCAGTGGCGATGCTGCGGTGTTGGCTGGCTTCGATGCGTACCAAGCGCACGGCCTTGTGTGTCAAGGCCGCGTCGATGTGGGCGCGTAAACTGGGTTCGGGTTGGGTGAGGTGGACGCGCACTTGCAGGTAGGGGCGGGCTTCGGGCACGTCGTCGGGGTGGCCGATGTCGGGCAGGGCAGCCAAGGCTTGGAGCACCTCGGGCAAGGCTTGGGGTTGGGCGGGCACACGCCACAGCGGAACGGCTCGCGGCACGGACAGGGCTTCGGTCTGCGTGACTTGCTCGCCGTCCAGCGTCACCAAGACCACTTGATGCGGGTAGTCCACCTCAGAAAATGAGAGCGGCAAAGGGCTGCCCGAATAGCGTCGGGTGGGATTTTTACCAATGCTTTGTGGTAGGTGCAAATGCCCCAAGGCGACATAGGCCAAGGCGGGGTCAAACACATCGACGGGCCACGCCTCGGCCCCGCCTAGGGTGATGCGCCGCTCGGAAGCCTCGGACACCTGACCGCCCAGCACATGGCAATGCCCCATCGCCACCAGCGCCTGTCTGGGCTGGCGCATGGCGAGTGCTCGTTGCACGAGTTGCGCGTAAATCGCCCGCACGCCTTGCAGGTGGGGGGGATCGTGGGCGGCGGCGGCGTGGGCTGCTTGGTCTTCGGCGGCAGCCGCAGCACTTGCAGCACTTGCAGCGGGTACGCGCGACACATCGGCAGGGCGCAAAAACGGCACGGCCAGACACCATGCCCGCACCACACCAGCGGCATCTGCCAAGGGAATGACGACACGCTGCGGGCTGTCATTGGCTTCACTAAGAGACGCACTTAGGCTTTGATTGACAAGCGATAGATCGACATTTTTATTTGAATTTTCAACATCAGCAGCCCCCGCCCATGTGCCTCCGGCGATGTAGCCGACCACATGAGCGCCGAACAAGTTTAAAAACGCAGCAGGCGCTTCCAGTCGTCCGGGGGAATCGTGGTTGCCCGCAATCATCACCGTGGTGAGATGGGGGACACGGCGACGGGCTTCGGTCAAGAATCGGTAAAACAGGGTTTGCGAGGCAGCGGACGGGTTGGTCACGTCGAACACATCGCCCGCGATCAGCAAGGCATCGACGCGCTGGGCGACCAAGGTGTCGAGCAGCCAATCTAAAAACCGCGC
>DLPA01000188.1 GCA_002479815.1 bacterium UBA7470
GGTCGTCCCAGGTCTTGCCCATGCCGTTTTGGTAGCGGCCCAAAATGCGTTCGTTGATGGCATCGACACTGGTGTTGATGTAAGACTTTTGGGCAACGACTTCAGCCATTTTCATTTTGTTTTGCAAGCCCGCATCTATCCATTTGCCAGCTTCCAAAATCGCAGCAGTTACGGCGCGGGCGGTGTTGGGGTATTTGTTGACGAACTCTGCCGTCGTACCCAGCACTTTTTCAGGGTGATCTTTCCAAATGTCTTGGCTGGTGGCGGCAGACACGCCTATGCCGTCGATGATGGCGCGGTGGTTCCAAGGCTCACCGACACAGTAGCCGTCCATGTTGCCCACGCGCATATTGGCCACCATTTGGGGTGGCGGCACTGTAATGACTTTCGCGTCCTTCATGGGATGAATGCCGTGGGCGGCCAACCAGTAGTACAGCCACATGGCGTGCGTGCCAGTGGGGAAGGTTTGGGCGAAGGTGTATTCCCGTTTTTCTGTCCCCATCAGTTTGGCAAGGCTGGTCCCATCGACAGCGCCTTTGTCGGCCCATTTTTTAGACAAGGTGATGGCTTGACCGTTGTTGTTCAGCGTCATCATGACGGCCATGTCTTTTTTGGGGCCACCCGTGCCCAAATGCACGCCATAGATCAAGCCGTAGAGGACATGGGCAAAGTCCAACTCGCCACTGACGAGCTTGTCGCGCACACCTGCCCAGCTCGCTTCTTTGCTGGGGATGATTTTCACGCCGTATTTTTGGTCGATGCCCAACACACTCGCCATCACCACGCTGGCGCAGTCGGTCAGGGGGATGAAGCCGATCTTGACCTCTTTCTTTTCTGGTGCGTCTGAGCCTGCGGCCCAAACTCCATGATGGCCCAAGGTGGCAAACAAGGCCGCGCCAGCGGTGGCGGCTCCTTGTTGGAGCAAGCGGCGACGGCTCACATCCGTCGTAGCGGCTGGCGTACAAACGGCAGCAGGGGTGCTGGGGGCGGTAGGCTGGCTCATGGAACAACTCCTTCAAGGGAAAGCAAAGAAAAGCAAAAAATCAACATCGGAAAACAAAAACGGCGACCACCTTCCACACCTGAACCGTTCAAGCGGGGCGATGGACGCCGTTGTCCGTAACTGTCTGTACTCAAACCACCGTCATTGGCGGATGCTGGTTAACCCTAAGCAGTAAGCGTGCCAGTTGCAGGGCGTTGGGGGTTGTGAGGAGAGTGGATTATCAAAAACAATAGTAAAAAAGGTGAGCTGCTTACGCAATTTTTTAGGTGATTACAGCCGATATTGATCTGAAAAACAATCAAAAATATCTAAAAAATACGCTGAAATGGCAGATTTTTAGGCCCGCAAGGGTGGGCGAATCGCCTTGAAGGGCTATTTTTAAGGTTTTTAGATTTTTTTTAGGCATTAAATAAGCCATAGTGCCCTATTTGCTTGCGTAAGCAGCTCACTTTTTTTACTATGCTTTTTAAATGCTTCTACTTGCGATGATCCATCATGAGGCCTAGTGATGTGGCGATGCACCATTGTTGTGCTTTTTCTAGGTGCATGGGAGGATGTGGGCCAGCTTAGGTTTGACAGGCTTCGATGAGATCAGGGAGGGTCATCATCAACACATCAGGGTCGAGTCCCGATGCCTCAAAGCCGAGCTTGATATAGAAGGCTTGGGCTTCATCGGATAAGGCGTGAATCACCATCCCGCGTATCCCTATGGTGTCGGCTGCCTGAATGACGCGGAGTCCCGCGTCTCGCACCAAGGCGCGTCCTATGCCTTGACCGTGCAGGCGTTGATCGACGGCCAGCCGACCCAAAACCACCACAGGGATGGGATCAGGCATATTGCGGTGGAAGCGTCCGGTGGCGGTGTTCGTCGTGACCGCGCCCGATGCCAGCGCGTCGTAGGCCAGCACGCGATGGGCTTCACACACCACATAGGTGCGGGAAGCGCCCTGCATCTGGTTTTTGAGCGCACGGCGTTGCAGCCACGCATCTAGGCTGTTCACGCCGCAGGAAAACTGCGTCACCTCATGTTCGGCGGTGAGGGGGGTGGGCGCTGTCAGTGCCATTCACGTACTCGGGGTGTCCCAGGGGGCAGGCGTTTGCATGGTCTGGCGCAGCTTGGGATTCATTTGTGGCGGGCGATCCAGCCGCGCTTGAAATTGCTCAAACGCCTCAGCGCCAGCGGTGAAGAGGGTTTGATCCAGCAACGCTTCTTCGGCGGCATGGCGGGCCGAGTCCAAAATAAAGTCCGTGCGATTTTTGCTGCGTAGCTTGGCGGCACGGTCAATCAAATCACGCACTTCGGGTTTGATGCGCAGATTGAGGGTGTCGCGTTTGGGGCTGGCAAGGGCTGGCATTTGGCGGCTTTCAGGGGGAAGGACAGGGGCACTCTAGCAGAAGTTTTGTCCTAGCGTAATGACGTTGTATGTCTTTCGATGACCTTGTGTGCTGAGGTGGACGGCAGCGGGCGTGCCGTTTAAGTGCGTGGCAGGACGTGGGCCATGGACAGCACCGCTTCGGCGACATCGACCAAGCGGCGGTTTTGGCTCATGGCGGTTTGGCGCAGCAGTTTGTGGGCTTGGTCTTCGTTGAGTTGGCGGTGGGCCATGAGCAAGCCTTTGGCACGTTCGATGAGTTTGCGTTCGTTCAGGCTGGCGCGTATGGTGTCCAGCTCGGCGGCCATCGCCGTCAAGCGTTGCGATTGCTCGCGCACCAATTCGATCAGCGGACGGCCTTGCAGGGCTTGGTGCTCAGGCGCGGTCAGCCCGTCGCCCGTGGGGGGGGCGCTGTCTTCAAAGTAGCGGCTGGGTTCGCGCACGGGGGAGGGGGTGGTGAGATGCGCGGCTGGGTCAGACAGCAGGTTTTCCCAGTCTTGAAGGTCGTGTTGGGCGGTTTCTGTTTTGTCGCGGCACATGTTCAACAAGTCCAGCGTCAGGCGTTCTTCGACGGCTTTCATTTGGTCGAGGCGTTGGCTGCATGTGTCAAACCATGTACTGCTCAGGCTGGTGCTCAAAGGCTGGCCGGCAGGGGGGGTGCAGATGATGCGGCGCAAGCGTTCTAACTCAGCCCGCTGGTGGGTGTCTTGGCTGGTGTGGGCCAGTGTTTGCAGACTGGGGCTGGCAAATTCGTGAAACATCTGAAAGCTGCGCTCTTGCGATTCGATGAGGTGCAAGAGGCGTTGCTGTAAGACGGCATCGGCGCGTCCGGCGCTCAATAAGGCTGCGCCGGTGGCCCGTTCTTGTCCGGCCCATTCTTTGCCCTGCATGAAGTGAAACAGGGCGACGAGCAGGCGCGAGGCATCGGGGTCAGTGGCGCTGTCTGCCGCTTCAAACACCACGCTCAACAAGGCAGCGATCAAACGGCTGTACGCTTGGGTGGCTTGCGTGATGGGCCACGCGCGAGTGGCGACTTTTTGCCGCAAATACGGCAAAGCGGCCAGTCCTTGCAAGACATCAGCCATGCGGTTGAAGAGCCGCGCACCATGTCCAGGTAGGGCGCTCGGAGCCGTTAGGGGGTTGTCTTGGGCCGACAAGCGGATTTGCTCAAAGCACTGTAAGACCTGATCTGCCACGGCTTGGCTGCGGGTGATGTGCTCGGCCAAGCGTTGGCTGTGGGCGCTGTTGGTGTTGTTATGTGTGACGGCTGCCGCTAAATAGAGATTGGACAGGCCGCGTTCGCGTTGCAACTCGTGTACCCATGCGGCGGTGGCGCGTATCAAAGGGCTGGTTTGGGCCAATTTTTCAAGTTCGGTGACTTCACAGCGTTTGGCGGCGATTAAAAAACGCAAACTGGCGGGCATGAGAGCGTCCATTGCATAAGAGGTGTCCATCATGAGAATAGGCATCAGCAACAACTGTGCCGCATCGGCCCTACACTCTCGTCCCATGCTGATCTTAGGAATTGAATCGTCTTGTGATGAAACGGGTGTGGCGCTGGTGGAATGGCATCAGGGGCAAGCCCTCCCTCAACTGCGTGCCCATGCGCTGCACAGTCAAATTGCCATGCACCAAGCCTATGGGGGTGTCGTGCCCGAGTTGGCGAGCCGCGACCACATTCGGCGGGTCTTGCCACTGACCGATGAGGTGCTGGCGCAGGCGGGCGTGGCTTTGACGGCGGTGGATGCCATCGCCTATACCCAAGGGCCGGGGCTGGCGGGGGCGCTGTTGGTGGGGGCAGGGGTGGCGGTGTCTTTGGGGCTGGCTTTGGGGAAACCTGTGTGGCCCGTGCATCATTTGGAAGGGCATTTGTTGTCGCCGTTTTTAAGTGCCGATCCGCCCAGCTTTCCCTTTGTTGCCTTGCTGGTGTCGGGTGGGCATACGCAATTGATGCGGGTCGATGGGGTGGGGCAGTACGCGCTCTTGGGTGAAACCATCGACGATGCGGCTGGCGAGGCTTTCGATAAGTCCGCGAAGTTGTTGGGCTTGCCGTACCCGGGCGGGCCGCATTTGGCGCGTTTGGCGGCACAGGGCAACCCGAGCGCGTTTGCGCTGCCACGTCCATTGCTGCACAGCGGCGATTTGGATTTTTCGTTTGCGGGCCTCAAGACGGCGGTGTTGACCTTGGTGAAGCGTCAGCAAGGCGTGGCTTTGGCTGCGCCTGTGTCGCCTTTGGGGGCAACGGATTTGCCCGAGACGGTACGCGCCGACATCGCCGCTTCTACGCAGGCGGCGATTGTGGAGGTGCTGCTGAAAAAATCCTTGACCGCTTTAAAGCAAACGGGCTTGAAGCGTTTGGTGGTGGCGGGCGGGGTGGGGGCCAATGTCAGCCTGCGCGAGCAACTGAACGAGGCGTGTGCGCGTCGCGGCATTCGCGTTCACTACCCCGAGCTGCATTTGTG
>DLPA01000192.1:0-3058 GCA_002479815.1 bacterium UBA7470
GCCTGAAAGAGTCGGTATTGACCCCCCAGCACGCAATCTTTTCTGGCGGTGACACCTCGGGGTTCTGCCACGCCACCGTCTTTGCTGATGACTTGCTTTTTCTTGCGATTGACGGCAAACAACACTTCTCGCGCTGGCTCGCGCACAGGCATCAAATCAGCCACCTTCAGCAGGCGCAGCGGGCTGGTTTGGAAGTCGCCTCCCAACAGGGTGGTTTCCATGCGTGTGGTGGATTTGGCTTCGCCGTTGTATTTGAACTCCACATCACGCGGCTTGCGTCCGTCATTCAACTCATCCAACCACGAGGTACGCAATGCGCCTTTGAAGCTCGTACCCGGAATGAAGGGCTGTTGCTGCGGGCCGGTGAAGACATGGCGTTCAATTTCGAGTTGGTTGAGCACTTGGTTGCCGCTGGCTTCCACATTGGCGGGTTTGCCGATGCGTTTGTCGTACAACTGCGCCACCCCCTTCGCCACAGGCATCACCACATGGGCATGGGGTTTGAACGCGGCGGCGTTGTCCCGAAAAAACTGCTGGATGCCTGCGAGCGAACCACGACGAGCCACGTCCATCAGCTTGCTGCGTTGCAAGTCGTTCAGGCGGGCGCGGCTGGGGTCGAAGCCGTACAGCAAGCCGTCTTCAATCAGGTAGTTGGTCGGCTCAAAATCTTCCCCACAGCCGATGTGGAGGGGCGACAGCGGGGTCAGGGCCAGCGTGTGGGTACGCAAAAAGGGGTTCATGCGCTTGATCCTCCTGAATGTGATGCTACTTTTTCTCTGAAATAGGCGGAACGTGTATCGGTATCACTGGGCAATGGCCTTGCTGCACCGTTTCGGGCAGGACGGTGCTCAGGCCCGACAAGCCTTGGCCGATGTAGGGGCGTGTGCTGTCCATGTGCTCAGGCCAAAACACGCTGCCGGCTTTGGCGAGCAGCACCGGGCGCTTGAACGGGTTGCCCGATTGCACCGCCACATCGCCATGCCGCCCAAAACGGGTGGTGACTTGCCAATGGCTGCGCACCGGACAAAAGCCCAAGCCCTGTGGCGCACACGGCCCCAAACTGAGGTAGGCATTGGCCTGTGCGGGCACTGGGGGCTGCCACGGTTGCGGCTCGCCCTCCAGTGCAAACTTGCCCAAGCCGATGCTGGCATCGCGCCCAAACCCAGTTTGGCCCATGTAGATGAGCGCGTTTTTCAAGTCGGTGGCTGAGATGCGTTGGGGGTCAAACACCACCACCACGTCCCACAAGCTACCGATGGGCAACCATGTTTGGTTCACGGTGTAGGGCGCAAATTGGTTGATGCCCGTGGTTCCCGTCATGCGGTTGATGGTGTTGTGGGGCTCGGCACGCTCTTCGGCTTTGGCGTTCAGATCAGCATCCGTGACGGCGAGTTGCTGCCATTTTGTGAGCTGCTCACGCAAGTTTGACAAGGGAAACCAGCGTTTTTTCTTTAAAATTTTCCGATCAGACGGTGTGCCCGAAGGGTCGCCTGCCCAAATGTCAGACGGCAAACTGGGCAAGGGCACATGACCTGTGGGCATGGCATCCGACACCACCACAAACGGCTGCCCCTGCGGGGCGGTGTAGTCGTGCAGCCACTCGGTCAGCCGCGCATGGCCATGCTGGTGGCGCAGCGTCCAACACAATTGCCCAAACAGCGTATCGCCCACCAAAGGCGTGCCTAGGGCCGACAAAGGGCGTAAGGTGAATTTGAGGGTTTGCATGATGCGATTGGCCGATGTTCAAGCCGCCGCCTGACGGGGAAACGCCTGCACCTTGTCAAACCGCGCCTGTGCATCGTTGCCGTCGATTTTCAGGTTGACAAAACGCACTTTGCCGTAGCCGCGTGAGCCTGAGCCGCCGATGCTGTCCAGCTCCAGCAGTTTCAAGCCCTGCAAGGCGGTTTCCAGCAGCTTGTCGTCGTCGCCCGCCAAGCGTTTGATGGACAGGCGAAATTCAAACCGCGCTCCCGCTGGCACGCGCTCGGTTTGACGGGGGTGTTCCGCCACGCCTGAAATGCGGTTGATGCGGTTTTCGCTTTTCACCTCGGTCAGGGCTTGGTTGTTGGTGTCGATGCTTTGTTTCCATTCAGGCACCAAATTGCAATCCCAAAACGACAAACGAGTGGGGCCGAGTTCGCCCATTTGCGCCACGCCGACTTTGGCATCGCCGCTGATGCCGAAGAGTTGCAAAATGCGTTTGACTTCGGCCTTGTGGGTGGCAATGGCGTTCTCGTAATCGCGCCAGCCTAGGGCTTCTTCTTTCACTGCCCCGCTGCGCCACTCCAACAGGCTGCGCATCTTGCCTTTCAAGCTGGAGCCGGGGATGTAGGGTTCTTGGGTGTGGGGGTGGCGAATGACGGTGTTGTCCACACCTCCAATCCGCATTTCGCTGTCACCCGCGCCCACGCGCAAGCCCGACAGCAGTTCTAAGGTGGCAGAGAGGGTGGTGATGGCGGTCAATTGAGGCATGGCAAGGCTCCTTGATCTGGGTTATTTGGCAATCTGTGGCAATGAATGGGGCTTATTAGGGGGTATTAGCGGCTTATTTTTCTTGAGCTTTGTAAAAACCCATGAAGGCTTCCATGAACAGCTTGGCGTGGCGCAGCGTCTCGGCATCGTCGATTTGACGAACGACATGGGCAAAGAGCGTTTCAAAACACGCATCGACGTGATCGCGCCCTTTGGCGTAGGCCACTTTTGCCACCAGCATCTGAATAAAAGGCGCAACTTCGGCGTATTTGGCTTTCCGCTCTTGTGGGGTGCGTTGCAAATGCACTTTCTCGTGCCACATCACCAACTCGTCATAAAAGCGGCGCAATTGGGTGGACTTGTTTTTTTTATTCTCTCCAGCCGCATGAACCGTGCGGGCTTTTTCTTGGGCGATGTCTGAAAACAGGGTTTTGGGGATGTTGGTCAAACGCACATCCGCCGTAGAGAGAGTGACGCGGGGTGCCGCATCGCGGTCGTTGTAGCCGCTGTAGGCGGGTGCTCGGGATGCGGAGCCGTATGAAGAAGTTGCCATGAGATGCCTTCCTTGGTGATGGTGAAAACTCAA
>DLPA01000192.1:3104-3368 GCA_002479815.1 bacterium UBA7470
AAAACTCAACGCTGACGATAAAAATGGTTGAACAAGGCGATGCGGTAGCGCGTGCCCAGCTCTTTGATGCCTTGCTCGCCCAGTGCCACGCCCAGCTCTAATTGAGCGCGTGGGCGTTGTTCGGCGGGCAATTTGTCCACCACATAGCGGCGGGTGCGATAGGCAAATCTGCTGCGCCACATGGCGTGCTCGGGCTTAGAAGCGTCGGCGGCCAAGTCGATCAAGTGCAGCAAGCCATACACATAGCTGGTGGACAGGGTGTAG
>DLPA01000042.1 GCA_002479815.1 bacterium UBA7470
GCCTCTTGCACCAGTGGGGGCGCTGAAAAATCAGGCTCACCGATGTTGAGGTAGATCATCCGTTGGTCAGCAGGATCGCGCAGGGCCAACTCGCGTGCGGCTTTGGCGACCTCCATCACATAAAAAGGCTCTATACGCTGCACGCGCGACGACAGCTTCATTGACGAGTGACCTCCAAAGGCCGCCATGCCTTGCCCAGTTTGTGCAGCACCCCGTTGACGTATTTGTGTCCATCCGTACCGCCAAAGGACTTTGCCAACTCAATACACTCGTTGATGACCACACGCACAGGCACATCCAAACAGTATTTCAACTCGTAAGCACCAATCCACAACACGCCCCGCTCAATGGGAGACAGCTCCACAATCGGGCGATCCAACATAGGCGTTAATGCCTCGTCAAAGGCTGCCGCATGTTCGATACAGCCGTGCAGCAAGGCATCGAAATGTGCGCTGTCCGACTTATGAAATCCGGTCAAATCGCGGGTGAATGCGTCAATATCATCGGGCGCATTCTTCCCCACGATGTGTTGGTACAAGCCTTGCAGTGCAAATTCTCGGGCACGTGTGCGGCCCGATTTCTCACTGGCTTTTTTAGGACGATTGGGCTGTTGAGCCTCGTCGGAAGGGGTGGAAGTCATTTTTTAGCTTAATTCTTCGAGTAAATTGGCCATTTCAACGGCCACACGGGCCGCATCTACGCCCTTTTCAACCTGACGCGCAAGGGCTTGTTCGACGTTTTCTGTGGTCAAGATGGCATTGGCAATCGGAATTTGATAGTCCAGTGCCACGCGGGTCACGCCTGCGCCTGATTCGTTGGCGACCAGTTCAAAATGATACGTCTCGCCGCGAATGATGCAGCCCAAAGCGATCAGCGCATCGTAACGATCTGATTCCGCCATGGCTTGTAAAGCCGTTGCCACTTCTAGCGCACCCGGCACTTGTACCAAGGTGATTTGCTCTGCGGGAACCCCCAGTTTCAACAATTCATTGCGCGTGGCCTGAGCCAAGGCATTGGTGATTTCTGCGTTAAAACGGGCCTGAACAATCCCAATCTGCAAATCGTGTCCATTCAGACGGTTCGCTTGTCCTTTGTCTGCTCCAAACATCATTCACCCTTTGCTAAAAAACCCGTCACTTCCAAACCATACCCCGCCATGCTGGGCATACGGCGTGGTTTGCCCATCAAAATCATGCGCCGTACACCACATTCACGCAAAATTTGTGCGCCTACGCCATAGGTACGCAAGTCCATGCGCCCCCGTTCTGGGGCTTGGGCCGATTGGGCTGTGCCTTGAAATTGCTGCATCAGTTGCTCGGCAGATTCACCGCAATTGAGCAAGACCGCCACCCCGCAACCTTGGGACTCTAGGTGGCGCAGACTGCTTTCCAAGCTCCACGAGTGCATCGCGCGGTCTACCTCTAAAGCATCTAAAACAGACAAAGGTTCGTGTACCCGCACAGGCACTGAGGTTTGCGGTTTCCACGTCCCTTTGACCAAGGCCAAATGCAGTGCGCCGCTGGGCTTGTCTTTGAAGGCGTGCGCCTCAAACGTGCCAAACGCGGTATGCAAAGGCCGCTGGCCCAAATGCTCTACTAGCGATTCGGTGCGGCTGCGGTGCTCAATCAAGTCCGCAATCGTCCCGATTTTAAGACCGTGCTCGGCAGCGAAGACCAGCAAATCAGGCAGACGGGCCATCGTCCCATCGTCTTTCATGATTTCGCAAATCACAGCCGCAGGCGTGCAGCCCGCCATAGCTGCCAAATCGCAACCCGCCTCGGTGTGACCCGCACGCATCAGCACGCCACCATCCACCGCTTGCAAAGGGAACACATGACCGGGTTGCACCAAATCGCTGGGCTTGGAAGTGCGACTCACTGCCACCTCGACCGTTTTGGCCCGGTCAGCCGCAGAAATGCCCGTCGTCACGCCCTCTGCCGCTTCTATCGAAGCAGTAAAAGCCGTTCCCATGCGCGTGCCGTTGCGACTGACCATAGGCGGCAATTGCAAATACTCGCAACGCTCACGGGTCAAGGTTAAGCAAATCAGCCCACGACCAAAACGAGCCATGAAATTGATGGCTTCTGGGGTGACATGATCGGCGGCGAGTACCAAATCGCCTTCGTTTTCACGGTCTTCTTCATCAACCAGAATCACCATGCGTCCGGCCTTGAGTTCTGCCACGATCTCATGCACGGGGGAGATGGGGGCTTTGGCAGCCTCAGTACCAGAGGTGCGTGCGGTTTCAACAAGAGTCATGATGAGAGCTTTGCAGTTGCAGGGGACGTGTTCGCCGACAGGTGGAGCATCCGCTCCACATACCGCGCCACAGTATCAATTTCTACATTCAACGCCGTACCCGCCGTCAAGGTGCCGAGGGTGGTATGGGCGATGGTGTGGGGAATCAGATTGATGGTGAATTCGCAACCCGCTTCGCTGTCGCGCACGGTGTTGACGGTCAAGCTCACCCCGTTGAGGGTGACAGAGCCTTTGTAGGCGATGAAACGTGCCAACGACGAGGGCACGCGAACGCCCAGCGTCCAGCTCTCGCCCGTTTGCGTCAAGGCCAAGACCTGACCCAAGCCATCGACATGGCCCGACACGATATGCCCCCCCAAGGGGTCGCCGATGCGCATGGCCTTTTCTAGGTTCACAGGCCCCAGCTTGTCCAAGCCCGTGGTTTTGGTCAGGGATTCTGCCGACACATCCACCGTGAACGCCGTGCCGCTGTCGGGCAGCGAGGTCACGGTCATGCAAGCGCCGTTTAAGGCGATGCTGTCGCCTAAGCCGACCCCCTCCAAATAGCCCGCAGGGACTTCTAAACGCAGTCGTTTGCCGTGTTGGGCGCTGTCGCCTAAGGCTTGCACCTGCACGACCTGCCCGATGGTTGAAATGATTCCAGTAAACATAGTGCCATTCTCGCAGCTTGTGATCTGTCTCGCTGTCCACCCATGCGTTGATGCACGTCGATTCATGTCGATGCATCGGCTGATGAGGCGATGCTTTGGGCTTGTTCGATAAAAAAAGCCGTCTCCTCGACGGCTTTTGGCCTTCATCTGGCACGGCCTGCAAGACCCTGCCAGCGATGCAGCGCAGTCAGCACCCTCAGCCCAAGGCCTTGACCACCGCATCGCCCATTTGCGCCGTGCCAACCTTGGTTGTGCCTTCGCTGTAAATGTCTGGCGTGCGATAGCCTTGGGCCAAGACCTTTTGCACAGCGGTTTCGATGCGCTGGGCGGCTTCCTCTTGGTTCAAGCTGAAGCGCAGCATCATCGCTGCCGACAAAATCGTCGCCAAGGGATTCGCCACGCCTTTGCCTGCAATATCGGGCGCACTGCCGTGGCTAGGCTCGTACAGCCCTTGGTTGCGGCTGTTCAAGCTGGCCGAGGGCAACATGCCAATCGAACCCGTCAGCATGGAAGCCTCGTCGCTCAAAATGTCGCCAAACATATTGCCGGTCACGACCACATCGAACTTCTTGGGTGCGCGCACCAACTGCATGGCGGCGTTGTCCACGTACATGTGATCCAGCTCTACATCGGGATACTGGGCATGGACTTCCGTCACCACGTCTTTCCACAATTGGAAGGTTTCCAGCACATTGGCTTTGTCCACGCTGGTGACGCGCTTGCTGCGCTTGCGTGCGGCTTGGAACGCGACGTGGGCGATGCGCTCGAT
>DLPA01000225.1:0-3292 GCA_002479815.1 bacterium UBA7470
GAGGGGTGGCAGGCGCAGCCTGACGGGGTGGTTGCTGCGCGAACCCACACCATCGACAGGGCTGAATTCCAGCTTTTAAAAACAGGAGCAAAAAAAGTGAGCTTCTTACGCAATTGATACGGCACTTTTAGCCGATTTTTTATTCAAAAATGAGTCGTTTTTCCAAAAAACGGCCTCGCAGCAGGCCCACAAGACCTGTCAAGGCTGTGTCGAGGTGCTGAAAATGCTGTTTTTGAAGGTTTTTGGATGATTTTTTAGAATCAAAACGACTGAAAGTGTCATATTACTTGCGTAAGCAGCTCACTTTTTTTACTATTGTTTTTGCATTCCCTGTATTGCCCTAACGTCCCTCCTTTCGCGTGCTGCCATGCTCAACACCTACACCTACCCCGAATTCGCCTACCAGCAAAGTCCCGAGCAAGCCGCTGGCGTGGTCCAACGTCACCCCGTCGTGGTGATTGGTGCGGGCCCCGTTGGGCTGACGCTGGCCTTGGACTGCGCCCAGCGTGGGCTGGCGGTGGTGGTGCTGGACGACAACAACACCGTCAGTGTCGGCTCGCGCGCCGTCTGCTACGCCAAGCGGTCTTTGGAGGTGTGGGACAGGCTGGGGCTGGGCGAAGGCTTTGCCGCGCGGGGCATCCAGTGGCAAGTGGGCAAGGTGTTTTTCCGCGACGAGCTGGCCTATCAGTTCGATTTGCTGCCTGAAACCCAGCACAAAATGCCAGCGATGATCAACCTCCAGCAATATTATTTAGAGGAAGAATTGGTCAAGGCTTGCAGCAATCATCCCTTGGTGGACTTGCGTTGGAAGCATCAATTGCTTGCCATCACGCAACAAGAAGATGCAGCGGTGCTGACCGCAGAAACACCCGATGGCGTGTTCACGCTGGAGGCCGACTGGGTCATCGCGGCGGACGGGGCCAACAGCGACACCCGCCGGATGCTCGGCGTGGACTTCAAAGGCCAGTTTTTCCAAGACCGCTTTTTGATTGCCGATGTGGTGATGAAGGCCGACTTTCCCACCGAACGCTGGTTTTGGTTTGACCCGCCCTTTCACCGCCACCAAAGCGTGCTGCTGCACAAGCAATGCGACCACGTGTGGCGCATCGACTTCCAACTGGGTTGGGAGGCCGACCCGAACGAAGCCAAAAAACCGGAAAACGTCATCCCCCGCATCCAAGCCATGTTGGGGCCAGACGTGGAGTTTGAGCTGGAATGGGTGTCGGTCTATCAATTCGCCTGCCGCCGCATCGACCAATTTCGTCATGGGCGCGTGCTCTTCATTGGCGACGCGGCGCATCAAGTCTCGCCCTTTGGCGCACGCGGGGCCAATACGGGCGTGCAAGACTGCGACAACCTGAGTTGGAAGCTGGCGCTGGTGCTGCAAGGCCACGCACCGCTGGCCCTGCTGGACAGCTACCACAGCGAACGCGCCTACGCTGCCGACGACAACCTGCTCAACTCCACCCGCTCCACCGACTTCATCACGCCCAAAAGCCGCACCTCGCTGCGCCTGCGCAACGCCGTGCTGGAGCTGGCCCGCACCGAAGCCTTCGCCCGCCCGCTGGTCAACAGTGGTCGCCTCTCCACCCCCACGCCCTACCGCGATTCGCCCCTCAACACGCCCGACACGGCAGACTTTGCTGGTGCGATGCGTCCGGGCACAAACTGTGCCGATGCCCCTGTGCGCTTGGCCGATGGCTCCTCAGGCTGGCTCCTGAACCAACTCAGCCAGCGCGACCAAGGCTTTGTGCTGCTGAGTTTTGGCGCCAACGCCACAGCCGTCACGGTCGGCGGTGTGACAGCGCAGGTGCTGGAGGTCGGGCGCGACCTCTTCGACGAGGCAGGCCTGCTCACGTCGCGGTACGATGCACACGCTGGCACGGTGTATTTGCTGCGCCCCGACCAATACGTGGCGGCCCGCTGGCGACAATTTGATGCAGCTGCGGCCAAGGCCGCGTTGCAACGCGCCTTGTGTCTCGCCTAAAACCCACCTGCAGCTTGTAGGACTTTTGGAGCTGTTTGAAAGATTTGCTCATGCCTCTGAACCGTCAACCCCACCTTCCAAACCCCGATGAGTTTTATGAATCACTCATCAACGCACAACGCGACTTGAGCGACGACCAAGCCGACATGATGCTGGCCAAATTGGTCTTGATTTTGGCCAACCACATGGGCGACCGTGCCCTATTGTCCGAGGCCATTGAATTGGCGCGCAGCAACACCCTTGCCGTTGGAGTACACGCATGAGCTACAGCACGACGGCACTCAATGCCACCCACGATCCGCAAGCGACCAGTTGGGTGCTCAGTGCCAACCAAGCGGGTTGCGACTTTCCCATTCAAAACCTGCCCTTTGCCGTGTTTCGCCACCGCCACAGCCAGGAAGCGTTTCGCGGTGGCATCGCCATTGGCGACTATGTGCTGGACTTGTGGCGTTTGCATCGCAGTGGCTTGCTCAAAGGCTTGGCCTACGAAGCCGCCGAAGCAGGCGCACAAGACAACCTGAATGAGCTGATGACCCTAGGCCCTGCGGCTTGGAGCGCCTTGCGTCATGCGGTGTTCGAGCTGTTGCACAGCAATGCCAGTGCCGCTGTGCAACAACAAGTCGGCTTGTGTTTAGAAGCACAGGCAGAAATCGTTTATGCGCTGCCCGCCCGCATTGGGGGCTATACCGACTTTTACACGTCGATCTACCACGCCACCCACATCGGCAAACTCTTTCGCCCCGACAACCCGCTGCTGCCCAATTACACCTGGGTACCGATTGGCTACCACGGACGCACGTCCAGCCTCCAAGTCTCAGGCCACTCGTTCAAACGCCCCAGCGGGCAAGTGCTGCCGCCGGGGGCAACCGAACCGGTATTCTCGACCTGCAAACGCTTGGATTGGGAAGTAGAGCTGGGCGTGTTCATCGGCACGGGCAATGCGCAGGGAGAACCCATCGCTTTGGCCGAAGCCGAATCCCATGTGTTTGGCGTGTGCTTGCTCAACGACTGGTCGGCACGCGACATTCAGGCGTGGGAATACCAACCGTTGGGGCCGTTTTTGGCTAAAAACTTTGCCTCTACCCTGTCGCCTTGGATCGTGACGATGGAAGCCTTGGCCCCTTATCGCACGGCTTTGGAACGTCCCGACGGCAAAACCACCGATTTGGCCTATTTGCACAGCGAGCACAACCGCGAACAAGGCGCATTGGACATTCACATCAGCATGGGCCTGCGCACCGCCACCATGCGCGATGCAGACCACGCCGACCACGAAGTCAGCCGCAGCAACTACCGCCACGCCTA
>DLPA01000225.1:3394-5686 GCA_002479815.1 bacterium UBA7470
CAAGCGGGCGATTTGTTGGGTACGGGCACGCTGTCTGGCCCAGAGCCGCACTCCGCAGGGGCGCTGATTGAACTGACCCAAGGCGGCAAAGTCCCACTGACCTTGCCCAATGGCGACACCCGCACGTTCTTGCAAGATGGGGACGAGGCCGTGATGCGGGCCTGGTGCGAACGTGCAGGCGCAGCCCGCATCGGGTTTGGCGAATGCCGCGCCACCGTCCTGGCAGCGAGTGGATCTCTGTGACTGGAACCGCATTCTGTTATTAATTCTTTCGATAGCAGCTAGCCGCCCATCCGACTTGTCCATCCCCCCGCGCTGCTTTGACAATGGCACAAAGCAGCGTGCATGGCCATGAGCACTTGCAAGATAATGCAAATTTTTACAAATCGACTATAAAATGATACCGATAACAGGGTAAACCCCAGTCGCCATGTGGTATTAATTTGTAAAATAGTGCATATTGCCCTGCCGCTTTTACCTAGGAGACTGAAACCCATGAACCATTTTCTCAAACACACCGCGCTGGCAGCCGGTTTACTGTGTGCCGCTTGGTCTGCACAAGCCCAAACCGTGACCTTGAAAGTGCATCACTTTCTTGGCCCTCAGTCCATTCAGCACACCAAAATGCTGCAAACGTGGTGCGACAACATCGCTAAAGATTCCAACAACCGTTTGAATTGCCAAATCTATCCCGCCATGCAGTTGGGTGGTTCGCCTCCGCAGTTGTTTGACCAAGCCAAAGACGGTGTGGCCGATGTGGTGTGGACGGTGGCGGGCTACTCTGCGGGTCGTTTTGCCAAATCGCAAGTGTTTGAGTTGCCCTTCATGATGACCAATGCCGCCGCCACCAGCCGCGCCGCATGGGACTATGTACAAAAACACGCGATGGACGAATACAAAGACGTGAAACTGCTGGCCGCTCACGTTCACGGCCCCGGCGTGTTCTTCACGAAAAACAAACCCATCACCAAGATGGAAGACCTCAAAGGTCTGAAAATGCGCGGCCCCACCGCCACCATCACCAAAATGTTGGGCATGATGGGCGCCACCCCTGTGGGGATGCCTGTGCCCCAAGTGCCAGAAGCCTTGTCGAAAGGCGTGATCGACGGTGCAGTGATTCCTTACGAAGTCGCCCCCGGCTTGAAAGTGCATGAGCTGACGAAGTTCTCATCCGAGACCGACCGCAGCGCCCCTGCCCTGTACACCACGTTCTTCATCATGCCGATGAACAAGGCCAAATACGAATCGCTCCCCGCCGATTTGAAAGCCGTCATCGACAAAAACTCGGGCCGTGAGCTGTCGGCCTTCTTGGGCGAGACACAAGCCGGTAACGACATTCCCAGCCGCAAAGTGTTTGCAGAGACTGCGGGCTACACCATCACCCAAATTTCAGCAACTGAAGTGGAACGCTGGAAAAAAGCCACCGATCCGCTGGATGATGCGTGGGTGGAAGACATGAACAAACGCGGCGCAAACGGTAAAGCCATGTTGGAAGACGCGCGCGCGCTCATCAACCAATACAGCAAATAAGCAGGCGCAACGCACTGACGATTGCAGCCGCATCGCTGACGTACCCATGAAAAGCGGGAGGACGATCTTCCCGCTTTTTTCATGGCCGATGACCTGCGGCGCTGTTGCTGCTTTTCTATGACCTTTGGTTGATCTTTTGGATCGTTCGTGGTCGTTTTTTTGGAGTATTTACCTTGGCAGACATACTCGTCACCGAAACCAGTCGCCGCTACGAAGGCATAGGACTGGTCTTAGACCGCTTGTGCAAAGGCTTTGCCATTCTTGCAGGGCTGATGCTGGTCATCATGTCTTTGATGTCCCTGTACAGCATTGCAGGGCGCACCTTGTTCGACAAAGCCTTATTGGGCGACTACGAGCTGGTGCAAATGTTCTCCGCCGTGGCCGTCGCCATGTCCTTGCCCTATGCGCATTGGATAGGCGGTCACGTGATTGTCGATTTTTTCACCGCCAAAGCACCCGTCAAAACCAATGCGGGCTTGGATTTGGTCGCCAACCTCTTCATGGCCTTGTTTTCATTTGCCATTGCGTGGAAATTGGCCATGGGTATGTGGGATTTGAAAAACAATTTTGATGCGTCCATGCTGCTCAATATCCCCACGTGGTGGAGCTATGCGCCGCTGATTCCCTCTTTTATTTTGTTGGGAGCCACGGCCTTATATGCCGCCAACGATCTTTTGAGAAAGCTGCTGTCATGACTGGAATTGAATGGGGTGCGCTGATGTTCGGCGTGCTGCTGCTGTTGTTGGCAGCGCGGGTACACAT
>DLPA01000151.1 GCA_002479815.1 bacterium UBA7470
CCGTATTTGTCAGAGGCGTTTCGGCAAATGCTGACCCAACTGCGTGAGCGTTGGCAACACAGCTTGGTGTTGGCAGAACCGTCGCCTGCGGTGGCGCGAACGCCCTCTGTGCCCGAGACCTTGTGGCACATCGCCCCCGTGGGGATGCAATGAATCGCTGTCTTTTTTGATCTATTTGAATTTGAATATTGAGTGTGATATGAACCATGAACTGATCCGTCCATCGTTTGCAGCAGCGCGTCAACGTGGCCTACGCGCCAAAGAAGCTGCAGAAGCCATCGGCATCACCGAAGGCATGGCTTTGGCGGCACATACGTCCACCGCTGCTGCGGACATCGCCGCCTTGCCTGTGCAAATGCCGCTCACCACATGGGCACTCAGACCCGAATGGTTGGAACTGCTGAAGTCTTTGGAGTCCTGTGGCCCACTCATGGCCTTGACGCGCAACGACAGCACCGTGCATGAAAAAGTGGGCATCTATACCAAGCTGTCTGGCAACGACCATGTGGCCTTGGCGTTGGGAGACATCGACTTGCGCCTGTTCTTTCAGAAATGGGCCGCTGGTTTTTTGGTGGCCGAGTCTGGAGCTGCCAGCGACAGCCATGCCAAGACCAGTTTGCAATTTTTTGATGCGCGTGGCGTGGCTGTTCACAAAATTTTCCCAACGCAAGGCACGCAACGCGGCATTTGGGACATGATCGTCGAATCATGGGTCGATACAGACAGGACAGTGAACGTCCCAGTGACGTTTGACCCCCACCTTCCCCCCGAAACCCAACCCACAGGCGAAGGCTTGGATGCGGCTGCTTTGGCGGCTGATTGGGCTGCTATGACGGACACGCATGCATTTTTCGGGCTGCTGAAAAAGCACCAAGTCGAGCGCCAGCACGCATTTCGTGCCGTGCAAGGTCAATTCAGCCGCGAAGTGCCGACCACGGCGGTGCGTGCGACCTTGTTCAAAGCCGCGTTTGACGGCTTACCCATCATGGTGTTTGTGGGCAATGTGGGCTGCATCCAAATTCACAGCGGCCCAGTCGTTCGCATCGAACCGATGGACATCCACGGCAAACAGTGGCTCAACGTGCGGGACAAACACTTCAATTTGCACCTGCGTGAAGACCACATCGCCCATTGCTGGGTGATTGAAAAACCCACAGAAGATGGCATTGTTTCTTCTTTGGAAGTGTTTGACACGGAGGGCGAATTGATGGTGATGCTGTTTGGTGTGCGCAAACCCGGACAGCCTGAATTGCAAGGCTGGAAAGATGTGTTGGCAGAGTTGCCCAGCGTGGGCCAAGCGGTTTTGATGCCCGCCTAAATGATTCATTACTGCTCATCATGGACTTTACTGCCATCACCACACCATGCGTCGAACCGTTCCTGTTGAGCGAGGCCAGTCGCTCGTCCGCCGCACCCCCACCGTCCTTCCTCGTCCGTCGGCAACTGCTGCGCCAACTGTGCAATATCGCCGCGCTTGGCTCGGCACCGGCAATCGGTGGCAGTCTTTTGGCCCATGCGACTGCGGCTGTGGCTCAGACAGCATCCCCCCTGTCCGCCGCTTCCTCCAACAGCGTCAGGCTGGTGACAGTGGGCGGTGCGCTGACTGAAATGGTGTATGCCTTGAAGCTGGAACACCTGCTGGTGGGCACGGATACCACCAGCTTGTACCCTGCCGCCGCCCAACACACAGCCAAAGTGGGTTATATGCGTCAACTCTCTGCCGAAGGTGTGCTGTCACTCAAGCCGACTGCCCTCGTCGCCACCACCGAAGCCGGCCCGCCCGTGGTGTTGGATCAACTTCGTTCGGCAGGTGTGCGCATCGAGCACATCAAGGCCGACCACACTTGGGACGAAGTACGGCGCAAGTTAGAAGCCCTTGGGCGTGTGCTGGGCCGCACCGAGGCGGCAACTGCGCTGTGGCACACACTGGATGCCGAATGGACACGCACGCAGCAGCGGGTGGCGCAGCACACCCAAGCGCGGGCAGCGGCGGGACACAAACCGCCCCGCTTTTTGTTTTTGCTCGCCCACAGTGGCACACCCCAAGCCAGCGGAGAAGGCACGGCTGCCGATGCCCTGATTCGCTTCATTGGGGGGCGCAATGCCATGTCGGGTGCGTATGGATTTAAGGGTTATAAGCCTCTAACGCCCGAATCTATGGCGGCGGCAGCTCCTGAAATCATACTGACGACCACCCAAGGCTTAGAGGCTGTGGGCGGTGAATCTGCCTTGTGGCAGCGCCCAGAACTGCGCCTGACCCCCGCTTATGCCCAGCGTCAACAAGGCCGCTTGTGGCACAAAGATGCGTTGGAACTGCTGGGCTTTGGCCCGCGTATGCCTGCACTGGTGGCTGCTTTGGCGCAGCAAGTCTCTGCTTTGTCAGTGGGAGCCGCGTGATGAAACAGGCACAAGCGCGTTGGTCGTCGGCTCGAACGTTTGCCTACACCGCAGGCTTGTTGGCGGTGGCGCTGATGGTGGCGGGTACACAAGGGGCCTATGCCCTGAGCAGCGCGCGCTTGCTGGCCTTGCTGTGGGAAGGGATGACGGGGATGTGGTTGGGGTTGGCCGCCGATATGCCTGTCGATGCCCAAGTCTTTTTGAACATTCGCTTGCCCCGCATCTTGCTGGGCGTGGCAGCGGGGGCGGGTTTGGCGGTGGCTGGTGCGTTGATGCAGGGCATTTTCCGCAACCCCTTGGCCGATCCGGGCTTGATCGGGGTCAGCAGTGGGGCGGCTTTGGCTGCGGCGCTCACCATCGTGCTGGGCAGCGTCTGG
>DLPA01000034.1 GCA_002479815.1 bacterium UBA7470
TGGCAGAGTGGTCGAATGCACCGGATTCGAAATCCGGCGTACAGTTTTTGCTGTACCGAGGGTTCGAATCCCTCCTGTTCCGCCATTCAAGGGTCGTAGCGACAGTGTTTACTAACTTATTGAGTGAAAACTACTAAACAAAAAAGTTTAGTAGTCAGGGCACCCCAAGCAGAGTGCTTTTTTTTGCCCGAAATGTCCCGCGACTTTAGTAGTTTTTGCCGGGTTGGGGTGGAAATTTTTACGTGCAAATCAGGAAGTCAACTTGCTAAGAGATGACTTTAGTTGCGGATAGATCGATACCAGAAACAGTGTGAATGCAATCCCTGTTACATCACCAAAAGATGCTGCAAGTATTCCTGTATTTAGGTCATTGAGGGCGTGAACGCCCTCAATGTACAAGTAAGTGTTGATAGATAGTCCGTTAATCAGTGATCCTAGAAAAGCAATTTTGATAACCTGTGCTACGGTTAGCTTTGTAAGGTCTCGATCAATCGCGAGTAATTTTTGAATGCCAATAGTCCCAAGGTAGGGAAGCAGACAAAAAAATTCGAATGCTGAAATGTAGTCGTGCCAATGTGCTGGCTGCCAACTGGTGTCAAAAGTCAAGGTTACAAGCGTTCCGGCACTGATTCCCAGCAAACCCCATCCTCTAGCAGCAATGAAACTGATAATTCGTATGCCTGCTGGCAAGAAGAATAAACTTGCTCTGGGCATGTAATCGAAAACAGTCAGATAACGTGCTTGGAACCAAAACGTGGCACTAAACATGCACCCAGTAAGACACGTCAGAACAAAAGCGTCGACTACGTTAAATCGTCTTAGCATGATACGAAGTAAAGTAAATGATACACATCAATTCTATATCGATGTGTTCCTGTAGGAGTCTGTCGTTTGCATAAATACAGCGTATGCAAACAGCCGAGGAGACCCCTATGGAAACACCCACATGTACCGCCGTAGACTTCCCTAAACAGTAGCTTGCCAATAAAAAAGGCCTCTGAGTAATCAGAGGCCTTTTTTTGAGCAGGCCCGCGTTCTGCGTAGCTGGCTTACTTGCCGAACAACTTGGCGATGTGCTGCCACAAGCGCAGCAGCAGGCCGGAGCGCTCCACTTCGGCCTGGGCTACCAATGCGGTCTCGCCAACGGTTTTGTCGTTGGATGTAGCAATCACCTTGCCGATCACGGCGCCTTTGGCCACAGGGGCTTCCAGATTGGGGTTGATCTCAACAGTGGTTTGCACCTGCTGGCCGCGTGGCACGGTCAAGAGCCATGGCGCCACGAGTCCGGCAGCGACGGTGTCTGCCTTGCCAAAGCTGACTTTGGGTGTGGCCACCACGGCGTTGGCCGCAATTGGCGTCACTTTTTCGAAGCTGCCAAAACCCCAGCCCAGCAGGGTGCGGCTGTGGTCGGCGCGAGCTTGCGCGCTGTTGGTGTTGAGGATGACCGTGATCAGGCGCATGTCATTGCGCTTGGAAGATGTCACCAGGCAATAACCGGCTTCGGCGGTATGGCCTGTCTTGAGGCCGTCCACCGTGGGGTCGGTGTAGAGCAGGGCGTTGCGGTTACCTTGCTTGATGCCGTTGAATTTGAAGTCACGCTCGGCGTAAATGGGGTAGTACTTGGAGCTGTCGTGAATGATGGCACGTGCCAGGATAGCTAGGTCGCGTGCCGAAGATTTATGTACCGGATCGGGCAGACCTGTGGGGTTGGCAAATTGGGTGCGGGTCATGCCCAGGCGCTTGGCTTCTTCGTTCATCAGCTTGGCAAAACCGGCCTCGGAGCCCGCCATGTGTTCGGCAATGGCTTTGGAGGCGTCGTTGCCGGACTGGATGATGATGCCGCGCAGGATGTCGATCACGCTGGCCTGGCTGCCCAGCGGCAGGTACATGCATGACTCTGCGCTGGTGCCCCTGCACCAGGCGTTTTCGCTGACGGTGACCAGGTCGGTTTCCTTGAGCTTGCCCGAGGCGAGCGATTGCTCGACCAGGTAGCTGGTCATCATCTTGGTGAGCGATGCGGGTGGCAAAGGCTCGTCTGCGTTGGCGGCGGCCAAAATTTCGCCCGAGTCGTAGTCCATCAGCAACCATGCCTTGGCGGGCAGTGCAGGTGGGTTGGCGGCCAGCGCGGTTTCAGCAGCCAGTGCGGGTAAAGCGGGCAGGGCTTTTTTTGCGGCGGCAGCTGCAGCTTTTTTCTGTGCAGCTGCTTTGGCTACAGGGCGCTTGGCGGCCAGGGCCGTGGACTGAGGTGCCAGGGTGCCTAGAGCGACGGCAAACAAAATTGGGAGAAGGGAGGGTGTCTTGATCTGCATGGTTTTGAACGGATTGAGCCGGTATTGTCCCGGATTTCGGGCCCAGGTAAGCGCGAAAGCTGGCAAGGGGTCAGGGGTGCGTTCTGCGCAGTCGCTGCACCAGCAAGACCGCCAGTGACAGCACAAGTACGATGCCGCCAACGTCGCCCAGCACCATGGCCCAGACCGAGGCGTTGAACATGTTTTCCTGGACTTGTCCGGCTGCGTAACGGAAGCTGCGATCGGCCAGGCTGGATGTGACGGAAATGGCCACAGCGATCAAGGCAATATGAGAGCCTTTGAGCGACAGGAGCATGTCATCAATATGCAGCTGGCGTTTGAGGATTTGGTAGGTGAGGTAGGGCACCCCCGCCCAGACGATTTGTGCCAACAGGGCATACACAAAACCGTGATCACCCCAGACAAAATGGCTCAGCATGATGGAGGTGACAAAGACCCCCCCGATACCCCATGCACCACCCACGACGATGGACAGCATTTTGATGCCAGCAGGGATGAACAAAAGGCTGACGCCTTGGACAAAGTCAAGACTGTCCAGCCAGTGAACCTGAATCCAGAAAGCACCGTAGTAAACAGCCGCAAAAATGACGGCCAGTGCGAGGTTCTGAAAATAAGAGAAGTGGGTAGGCATCGGAGTATTGGCAGCTCTTCGAATTATCCATTTTTTTGACTGCACACAAGCCACGCCTGCCCAAGCTGGAGTAGGCTATGAGCCTGAATCTACTGAACCTGTTGCGCCATGAACACCTCCGTTTCCCCTGATCTGTTGTCTGTCCAAGACCTGCCCCCACAGCCTATTTGTGTGGATGTGCTTCAGGAGAAGTACCTCAAGAATGGCGAAACCACGGCCGCGCAGCTCTACGACCGTGTGGCGCGCGCCTTGGCCAGTATCGAAAAGCCCGAATTGCAGGCTGAGTTCGAGCAAAAATTCCGCCGCAACATGGATGCAGGAGCGATTGGTGCCGGACGCATCATGAGCGCGGCGGGCTCGGGCATTCAAGCCACCCTCATCAATTGCTTTGTGCAGCCGGTGGGCGACTGCATTCAGGGGGTGGACGACGAGGGCTACCCCGGCATTTACGAAGCGCTACGCGAAGCGGCCGAGACCATGCGCCGTGGCGGCGGGGTTGGGTATGACTTTTCCCGCATTCGTCCGAAGGGTGCGCGGGTCAAAGGCACGGCCTCGACCGCATCGGGGCCGTGCAGCTACATCAATGTGTTTGACCAGTCCTGCGCCACGGTGGAGAGTGCGGGCGCGCGACGCGGGGCGCAAATGGGCGTTCTGCGTATTGACCACCCGGATGTGCTGGAGTTCATCAC
>DLPA01000173.1:0-441 GCA_002479815.1 bacterium UBA7470
GAGGCCAAAGGCTTGAAGCAGATGAACGACACCGGGGCGCTAGAGGCCATCATCGCCCAAGTCATTGCCGCCAACGAGAAAAACGTGGCCGAATACCGCGCGGGCAAAGAAAAAGCCTTCAACGCGCTGGTGGGACAGGTCATGAAAGCCTCCAAAGGCAAGGCCAACCCCGCCCAAGTCAACGAGCTGCTGAAGCGCCAATTGGCTTGATGCGTGAACACCCCCCTTCTTCCCCTTCTCCCCCTTCGATCAGCGCCTTGATCTTGGGGGAACGAGGCGCAGAGGAGGCACAGCCGAAGTGCGGCCCACAAAAAATCATAGTAAAAAAAGTGAGCTTCTTACGCAAGCAATACGGGCACTTTGGCCTATTTGAATCTCAAAAAAAGCCGTCTTTATCTAAAAAATCAGGCTCAAACCGCAAAAAACCCGTTTTTCAGGTCA
>DLPA01000173.1:571-4018 GCA_002479815.1 bacterium UBA7470
TGAAAATGGCTGAAAGCCACGTATTAATTGCGTAAGCAGCTCACTTTTTTTGCTACGCTTTTTTGAAATACCCTGCAACAAACCCCAGCTCAGCGGGGGCGTAGGGTGACGGCAGGAGATGGGTCTTCAGCACCGGCGTTGTTGGCCGTGCGTGCGGATGGGGTGCTCCAGAGTTTTTTCAGCTCCAGTAACTCCTCATCAAAGCGCGTATTCACTCGTTGGCGCTCTGCTTCTTGGTGTTGCAGCAGTTTTTGTTGCACTGCAATCTCTTCGTCGTTGGTTTTGACCCGACGCTGCAACACTGGGGGCGCTTTGCTGACATCGCCTTTGTAAAACTCCAACTCGGTTTGCAGCTCCTTGCGTTGTCGATCTAATTCTCGCTGTCGAATTTGTATCGTCGTCACCGCAGACTGCACAGTCTGTAGCTGACTTTGGCGCTCGGCATCGTGTTTGGTTTGATTGGGATAGCGCATCAGCATCAACTGGTTGCGACGCTCCGCTTCCTTTTGCTTGGTTTTTTCCTGTTCCCGTTGTTGGACTTGCTCTTGTTTGAGGGCGGTTTCGCGGGCACGGTCGGCATCGGACTGTGCGGGGGGAATGACCCGCCGTGTCACTCCTGTGCTGCTGAGTTCCCGCTGTTCACGGTCCAAACACTCAGGAATCGGTCGATCAGACGACAAGCGCCGACCGCTGGCATCCACGCAGGTATAAATTTTGCCGCTGCCCGTCGTTTGGGCGTTTGCTGGTGAGATCACCTCAAGCACACAAAACACCCCCACCAGCCCTCCCCATGTCAAACAATGGCGTGCTGAGGCAATCACCTGAACACAACGTTCATTGCGCGTCAAACCATCAAACACCACGGTGGCTCCAAAGTTTCAAGTTTTTTCAAATTTCGGTCTCTACGCCATACCGCTGGCGGTATGCCCACACACGAGCATACAAGGTTTCATCATAGACGTGCGATGTCATTGACCCCTTCAGATACTCCAGCAAATCTTCTAACCGAGCAATAGCACACACGGACAGACCTAGGCTTTGCTGCACATATTGCACTGCACTGTGGGGTAAATCCATCAAACCGCCCTCGGGGGCTGGGCCGGTGGCTTTTTCTTGTCGATCTAAGGCGATGGCGACACCGCAAGGCACAGCCCCCGCTGCTTCAATTAAGGCAATGGACTCTCTCGCTGCCGTGCCTGCGGACATCACATCATCGACAATCAGCACCCGCCCTCGCAAAGGCGCACCCACCAGCGTGCCGCCCTCGCCGTGATCTTTGGCTTCTTTGCGGTTGTAGGCAAAGGGCACGTTACGCCCCAGCCGCGCCAATTCGATGACCACCGCCGCCCCCAAGGGAATGCCTTTGTAGGCGGGGCCAAACACCATATCGAACTCGATACCGCTGTCCAAAATACAGCGGGCATAAAATTGCGCCAATCGGCCCAGCTTTGCGCCATCGTCAAACAAGCCAGCGTTGAAAAAATAGGGACTTATGCGCCCGGCTTTGGTTTTGAATTCGCCAAATCGAAGGACTTGCGATTCCACAGCAAACGCCACAAATTCTTGCGCCAACGTGTCTGCACCTGTGTCTGCGGTTGACACGCTCTTCTTTTGTTCTGTCATGGGGGTATCCTTGTTCAAACTCACCAGCCTCAATCTCAACGGCATTCGCGCCGCCACCAGCAAAGGGTTGGCAGACTGGGTGCAGGCCAAAGCGCCCGATTGTATGTGTGTGCAAGAACTCAAGGCTCAAGCATCTGATATTGCTGGACGTTTTGAAAACCTAGCCGGTTTGCAAGGCTACTTTCACTGCGCAGAGAAAAAAGGCTACTCGGGTGTGGGCATTTACACCCGCCACGACCCCAGCGAGGTCATCACGGGGTTTGACGGTGGCGAGTTTGATGCAGAAGGCCGCTGCATCGAACTGCGCTTTGACACACTCACGGCCAAACGCTCTATTTTGAGTGTGTACTTTCCCAGCGGCTCCTCCAGCGAAGAACGGCAAGAAGCCAAATTTCGTTTTTTAGAGGCGTTTTACCCTTACCTGACGCGCTTGTGTGGCACACGAGAACTGATTTTGTGTGGCGATGTCAACATCGCCCATCAAGCCATCGACCTGAAAAACTGGAAGAGCAATCAAAAAAACAGCGGTTTTTTGCCTGAAGAACGCGCATGGATGAGTCGCGCTCTAGCCGAGGGAGGCTTGGTCGATGTCTATCGCCAGTTGCACCCCGAGGCCACCGCCGACAGCTACACCTGGTGGAGCAACCGAGGGCAGGCATGGGCCAACAACGTCGGGTGGCGCATTGACTACCACCTGGCCACCCCCGCATGGGCACGCACGGCACGGCGCGTCGAGATTGAAAAAACGGTGCGTTTTTCAGACCACGCCCCCTTGAGCATCACCTACGACTTTGTACTTTAAAAGAGGATTTGGATATGAATTGGCATCGCCTTTGGCTCTTATGCACCCTTGCTTGTGGCGCGATCACCTTGGCCGCTTGCTCTGGCGAGTCCGGCACCTCTGGAACTTCCACCCATCAAAAACGAGCCTCAGGCTGGTACTTAGAAAAGACCTCAGAAAGAACCGCCCACATCACTTGGATCGATGCCAAAGGACAAGAACAGGCGTGGGAAGGGCAATTGTTCGACGACTCGCCCAAGGGCACGCCCTTGAACCCGCTTCAATCAGGTCAGGACAACGGCTTGTTTCGCTGGGCACACCCGGGCTGTGCCACCTTGTCCTTCGTCCTGACCACCGATACAGAGCTGAGATGCACCACCTGCATGGAGCCCGCACAATTTGTCGCTTACACCCCCACTTGCCCTCTCGATCAACAGCGTCTGCCCATCCAAAACTGGCGTCCCAAAGGATTGCTGCGCCCTAAAAAGGTGGGTTAAGGTGACTCAACACCGCCACGCCTGCACCGCCGCCATCACCGCCTCGGCTTGGTCTTTGTGTGGGGAGTGGCCGCATTGAGGCAGCTCTAACAACTGGGTTTGGGGGGCGGCTTGGGCGATGTCACGAATGTGCGCCAGCGTGCCGTATTCATCGTCCACGCCTTGAATGGCCAACACGGGGCAGCGCAAACCGTGGATTTCATGGTTCAACTGCCACGACCGAAACGCGGGCGAGAGCCACACCCCGTTCCAGCCCCAAAAGGCCGAATCAGGATCGTGGTGATACCGCGCCAGCTTGTGCTTCAAGTCGGTGGCGAGATAGGCTTGCTTGGCGGCGGCAATGCTGCGGATCGACACCTCCTCCACCATGATGTGTGGGGCCAGCACCACGATGCCAGACACGGCCTCGGGCCTGTGCGCGGCGTGTATCAGCGCAATCGACCCCCCATCGCTGTGCCCAAACAAGTAGGGGGGATGCGCTTGCACATCGACTCCCAAACTGGTGAGTAAGGCGGGCAAGACCTCCAAGGCTTGCTGGTGCATGAA
>DLPA01000150.1:0-368 GCA_002479815.1 bacterium UBA7470
AAGGAGCACCCCATGCTGCACATCGCATTGGCCCAATTGAATTTGACCGTGGGCGATTTGGAAGGCAACGTGCGGCTGATGATTGCCAGCGCCCAACGCGCGTGGGAGCATCAGGCCGACATGATTGTGTTTCCTGAGTTGTCGCTCACCGGCTACTATCCCGCCGATTTGCTGGACGATCCGCAGTTTCTGCAACGCTGCGAGGCGGCGTACCACGAGCTGCTGCTGGCCTCGCGGCAGATGCCGCATCTGCATTGGGTGGTGGGTTTGCCGATTCGTCACGACGGGCCGGGTCACGGCTTGCACAATGGCTTGCGGGTGCTGAAAGCGGGCGAGACGCTGCTGACCTACGCCAAGCAACTGCTGCC
>DLPA01000150.1:477-618 GCA_002479815.1 bacterium UBA7470
GACGCTGGCCCCGAAGAAACCCGTTTGCTCAAGGTGCGCGGCGTGCGCGTGGGTTTTTTGATTTGTGAAGACGGCTGGAACGACCACGGCGACAGCTATCTTGCCAACCCCTTCGAGCGGCTGCGCGATGCCGCGCCTGAT
>DLPA01000150.1:764-3791 GCA_002479815.1 bacterium UBA7470
TGCCGCTGCTCTACGTCAACCACGTCGGCGGGCACGATCAACTGGTGTACGACGGCGCATCGTTTGCCGTCGAAGCCAGTGGGCGCATCGCGTTTGAGGCGCAGCGTTTTGTCGAAGACCACACCGTCTTGCGCTTTGACCAAGGCCAGTTTTTACTCAGCAACGGCCTGCCGCCCCCCGCCGTGCCGCGCGAGGGCTTGCCGCGTGCCGAGTTTTACCGCCGCCAGATCGTGCTGGGCTTGCGCGACTATGCCCGCCGCTGTGGGTTCAAAGACGTGGTGGTCGGCTCCTCGGGGGGCATAGACTCGGCCTTGACCTTGGCGCTGGCGGTGCAAGCCTTGGGGGCGGGCCATGTCCACGCCGTCACCATGCCCTCGCGCTGGTCGTCCAACGGCTCGGTCGATGACTCGGCGCAGTTGTGCGAGCGGCTGGGCGTGACGCTGCACACCCATCCCATTGCCGATTTGGTGGCGCAGTACGCCAATGGTTTTGAGAGCGCCTTTGGCACGAATTTAAAGGGATTGGCCCTAGAAAACGTGCAAGCCCGCATACGCGGCACGATTTTGATGGAATACTCCAATCAATTCGGCCCGCTGCTGCTGACCACGGGCAACAAGTCTGAAATCTCGGTGGGCTATTGCACGCTGTACGGCGACACCAACGGCGGGCTGGGCTTGATCGGCGACTTGTACAAAACGGAGGTGTTTGCCTTGTCCCGCCACCTCAACCAAGAGGCCGGGCAAGAGCTGATTCCCAACGCCATCATCGACAAACCGCCCTCGGCAGAGCTGGCCCCGGGCCAACGCGACAGCGACAGCCTGCCGCCCTACGAGGTGCTGGATGAGGTGTTGAAATGGGAAATCGAAGGCCACCGCTTGGGGCCGGACGAATATCCGGCGGTGGCGGCCTATCACGCCCAGCTCCAAGCCACGGCGGAAGGTCGCGCCCTGATTCAGCGCG
This sequence comes from bacterium UBA7470, assembly GCA_002479815.1. Lineage (GTDB taxonomy): Bacteria > Pseudomonadota > Gammaproteobacteria > Burkholderiales > Burkholderiaceae_C > UBA2334. The sequence goes on from DLPA01000150.1 coordinate 1,725, forward strand.
TGCGCCAACTCATCGCCCGCAGCGAATACAAGCGCCGCCAAGCCCCCCCCGTCATCCGTCTACGCGCCCGCGCCTTCGGCTCTGGCCGCCAGATGCCGGTGGCGGCGCGGTTAATATGAGGCGTGAACAAGGAGCCTCCCATGCCAGCCATTCGTCAATACTATGAAGACGCACCCGCCACGATCTTGATACCAGAACCCATGCGCCACAAACGCTTGGTTGTGATCTTGCAGATTCAAGACGATGAAACCGCAGTTCCAACCTCGCAAAATCTCAAGTCCTTGCTGTCAGCGATGCCTGATGTAGGCACAGATGCCGACTTTGCTCGACCATTGGACTATGGACGTGATGGTGTGCAATGGGATTCCTGATCGACACCAATGTGCTGTCTGAACTCAGAAAAGGAACTCGCTGCGATCCTTTTGTGCGCGAGTGGTATGCGGGTATTGCGGAAACGGATATTTACATCTCAGTGATTGTGTTGGGTGAAATTCGCCGAGGTGTGGAGTTGCTGCGTCGCCGTGATCCAGTCGCAGCGACGCATTTAGAGCATTGGCTTTTGGCTCTACGCACCACGCTAGGCGAACGACTATTGCCCATCTCGGATGCCATTACTGACCGCTGGGGGCAACTGGGTATTCCTGACCCACTTCCTGTCGCTGATGGTTTATTGGCGGCAACGGCGTTGGTTCACGATTTAACCTTGGTCACCCGCAATACACGAGACGTTCAACGCTCTGGGGTTCGCGTGTTGAACCCCTTTTATCCCCATCGCACCCTCTGATTAAGGGGCGACCATATTCATTAGCCACTCAAAGCCGATAACGCGGTGGCATGTCGGCCAAGCCTGAGATGGGATGCGTGGTGGGGTGGTTAGAGGGAACGACGGCGGCGATGCGTTGGATGTAGCGGTCGGGGGTAGTGGCAAAGCCATCCTCGTAGGCCACGATGCGCCAGTCTTGACACACTTGCAGCAACTCGCCCGTTTCCAGCAAAAACTCAGGGCGCACAGGTTTACCTATGTGGCCTTGACCGTGGGTAAAGGTTTCGTGGATGTAGCAGCCCCCCGGCTTCAAGGCGGCTTTGAAGGTGGGCCACAGCGGTCGCCACAGGTAATGGGTGATGACGACGGCATCAAACTGCTGATCGGGTAAAGGCCACGGCCCTTGTTCTATGTCGGCAGTGATGAGTGCCTCGGGGGGCGGTGCGTCGGTGGGCCAGTGTTGAGCGACGTGCTCCATCGCCACACTGTCCCTATCCAGCGCCGTGACGCTGTAACCCAAGCGGGCCAGTGCGTGCGAATGTCGTCCCCATCCACAAGCGACATCCAACACCCTTGCGTTAGGCGGCAGCAGCGCCGCGGCCCAACGCAGCACCCAAGGTGAAGGCGTGTTGCTGAAATGAAGTCCTGTGGATGTACCGTCAGAGAGTGCTACTTTTCTCATAATGATGGCTATTTATTGATTAAAAAATCCAGATTCGTATTTAAAAACAGCCCCAAAGCTGGTCGGCGACGTTGAGCAAAAACGCGGGCGATAGGTAGGCGGCAAACACCGCCCCACACACCAGCAGCACCAACAGCCATAGCCCTAGGCGCGTCAAGCGTTGCTGCATGAGGCGCCTCCGTCAAGCCGGAGTAGGGGCGGGTTGGCGTTGAATGGCGGTTTCTTTGACGGGCAAATTCACCAAAGCGGCAAACACGCCCAGCGCAATCGCCAGCCACCACACCACGTCATAGCTGCCGGTGCGGTCGTAGAGCACGCCGCCCAGCCACACGCCCATGAAGCTGCCGATTTGGTGGCTGAAGAACACAAAGCCGCCCAACATCGAAAAATGCGCCACGCCGAAAATTTGGGCAATCACCGCATTGGTCGGTGGCACGGTCGAAAGCCACAACACACCCATCACCGCAGCAAAGATATACACACTCCAAGGCGTTAAGGGCACGGTCAAGAAAATGATGATGGCAACCGAACGCAAGCTGTAAATGGCGGCCAAGATGTGCCGTTTGGCAAGGCGTTGGCCCAATGCGCCAGCGGCATACGTGCCAAAGACGTTGAACAGGCC
>DLPA01000084.1:0-315 GCA_002479815.1 bacterium UBA7470
GAAAGTGGCGATTTTGGATGTCAACCAAGCCCTTGCCGACGCGGTGGTTGCCGATTTGAACGCGCAACACGGCGACGGTACTGCTGTGGCGTGCGTGTGCGACATCACGAACACCGACAGCGTGCAAGCCGCCTTGGCCCACGCCCAAGCCGCCCACGGCCCCGCCCGCATCTTGATGAACATTGCAGGCATAGGCACGGCCAAGCGTGTGGTGAGCAAAGACGGCAAGGCCGCGCCTTTGGACGACTTTGCCCGCGTGGTACAGATCAATTTGATCGGGGCCTACAACATCAGCCGTTTGTTTGCCGCTGCCTG
>DLPA01000084.1:470-5653 GCA_002479815.1 bacterium UBA7470
TTGCCGATGGCGCGTGATTTGGCGCAGCATGGCATTCGCGTCAACACCATCGCCCCTGGCTTGTTTGCCACGCCTTTGATGCGCACCTTGCCCGAGGCGGTGCAAGCGTCGTTGGCGGCCAGCATTCCATTTCCACCGCGTTTGGGCAAGCCTGAAGAGTTTGCCCAGCTCGCTTGTCATATCGTCACCAACACGCACCTCAACGGCGAAGTCATTCGTTTGGATGGTGCGTTGCGGATGGCCCCGCGCTGAAAGAGAGTGGTATGAGCAAAGTCGTGGTTTACGAAGTGGAAGTGATGTTTGGGGATTGCGATCCTGCGGGCATTGTCTTCTTCCCCAATTTCAACAAGTGGATGGATGCGTCATCGCTGAACTTCTTTGTCCAATGCGGCGTACCGCCGTGGCGCGAGTTGGTGAAAACACGCGGCATCGTCGGCACACCGCTTTTAGAAATCCACACCAAATTCATGCGCCCCGCCACTTATGGCGAACGCTTGCACATTCACACCAGCGTCACCGAGTGGCGCGACAAAGTGTTCATGCACAAGCACGTCGTCATGCGTGGCGATACGGTGTTGTGTGAAGGTACGGAAACCCGCGCCTTTGTCATCCACCCACCCGAAGCGCCCGAGCGCATCAAAGCGATTCCTGTGCCCGAAGACATCAAAGCCTTGTGCATCTGATGGTTTTAAAACGTGTTCCCCCACCCTCGTCCTTTTTTATTTAGGAGACAAGCCATGAGCTTCAAAAAATCCCTGTTCACCGCTGCCGCCTTGCTCGCCCTGTCGGGCGCTGCACTGGCCGACATCACCATTGGTGTCAGCCTGCCCTTGACTGGCCCTGCGTCTGGCTTGGGCATTCCGGTCAACAACCAAATCAAACTTTGGCCCACCAGCATTGCGGGCGAGAAGCTCAAAGTCGTGGTGTTGGACGATGCCACCGACCCCACCAACGGCGTGAAAAACGCCAAGCGTTTTGTCACCGAAGACAAGGCCGACATCATCATGGGTTCGGTTGCTACCCCCGTGGCGATTCCGATGGCAGGTGTCGCGGCTGAAGCCAGCACGCCCCATCTGTCCTTCTCGCCTGCCGTGTTGCCGCCTGGCCAAGACGGTTGGACTTTCCGCATGCCCCAATCCAACGCGGTGATGGCGCACGCGATGGTCGGCCACATGAAAAAGCAAGGCGTGAAAACCGTGGGCTTTTTGGGCTACACCGATGCCTATGGCGAGAGCTGGCTGAAAGACTTCACCGCTGAAGCCGAGAAAAACGGCCTCAAAGTCGTGGCTGCCGAGCGGTTTGCCCGTGCCGACACCAGCGTCACTGCCCAAGCCCTGAAATTGGTCGCCGCCAACCCCGATGCCATGCTGATCGTGGCCTCAGGCTCAGGCGCAGCCATGCCGCACAAAGGCATTGTGGAGCGTGGCTTCAAAGGCAAAATCTACCAAACCCACGCCGCCGCCACCCGTGACCTGATGCGTGTGGGCGGCAAAGACGTGGAAGGTGCATATGTGGTGTCCGGCCCCGCCGTGATTGCCGAGCAATTGCCCGACAACCACCCCTCCAAGAAAACTTCTTTGGAATTTGTGGCCCAGTATGAAAAAGCCTATGGCGCAGGCAACCGCAACCAGTTTGCAGGTCATGGCTACGACGCGATGTTGGTGATGGAAAAAATCGTGCCGATGGCGCTGAAAAAAGCCAAGCCCGGCACGCCTGAATTCCGCGCTGCCTTGCGCGATGCAATGGAAAGCATCGGTCGCACCGTGCTGGCCCACGGTGTTTTGAATTGGACGAAAGACGACCACTGGGGCTACACCAATGAAACCGGTGTGATGCTCAAAGTGGTGAATGCCGACTGGAAAGTGGAGTAAGTCGTTGTGTGAGTCTGGCCGGCGCTGTTGCTCCAGACGCAACCACCCCGTCAGGCTCATGCCTGCCACCCCTCCACTGGAGGGGAATGTCCCGCGTCGACGACATTGCCCCGAACGAAGTCGCCTTAATGCCCCTCTTTGGAGGGGTGGCAGGCGCAGCCTGACGGGGTGGTTTCTCACTGAGGCAAACCATCTTTGGTCAATGGTTGGGTCATTCCGAATTGTTTAGATTTTTCAGTCCTCGAAAGCTGCACATCATGGACTTCACGATTGCCAGCATCCTGATGCTGGACGGCATCACCAATGGTGCTGTGTATGCCTTGCTGGGTCTGGCCACCGTGTTGGTGTTTGCCGTGACCCGAGTGATTTTTATTCCTCAGGGTGAGTTTGTGGCCTATGGCGCACTCACCTTGGCTATTTTGCAAACCGGCCAAGTGCCCGGCACGGTTTGGTTGTTGTTGATTCTGGCGGGCATTGCCGCATTGATGGACGGCTGGGAAGCATGGCAGCGTCATCAGAGGGTGCTGGATGGTGCGAAGGCGGCGCTCAAAACCTTGGTCTTGCCCGCGCTGATTGCTGGCGTGACCCTTTGGGCCGCACCCAAGCAATTGCCCTTGTTGGCGCAGGCGGCGCTTACGGTCGCCATCGTCACCGCGTTTGGCCCCTTGGTGTATCGACTGGCGTATCAGTCGCTGGCCGATGCCACCTCCTTGGTGTTGCTCATCGTGTCGGTGGGCGTTCACTTTGCCATGACGGGTTTGGGGCTGCTGTTTTTTGGCGCGGAAGGCTTTCGTAACCCCTCGTTTTGGGACGACCGCTTCAGCGTCGGCCCGCTGATGATTGCCGGACAAGCCATCATCATCGGTCTGACTTCGGTGGCCTTGATCGTGATGTTGTGGCTGTTTTTTGAGCGCACCCTGTACGGCAAAGCCTTGCGTGCCACGGCGATCAATCGCTTGGGGGCGCGGCTGATGGGCATTTCTACCCAAGGGGCGGGGCAGTTGACGTTTGCGATGGCGGCGCTCATCGGCGCACTCTCGGGCCTGTTGATTGGGCCGACCACCACGGTGTTTTACGACTCGGGCTTTTTGATCGGGCTGAAAGGCTTTGTCGCGGCGGTCATGGGCGGCTTGTCCAGCTATCCCGCCGCCTTGGTCGGTGCGCTGTTTGTGGGGCTGGTGGAAGCCTTTGGCTCGTTCTGGGCCAGTGCGTTTAAGGAAGTGATTGTGTTCACGCTGATCTTGCCGATTTTGTTGTGGCGTTCGTTGACCGACAAACACGTTGGGGAGGATCACTGAGATGATCGCTGCCGCACATCGCTTATTTCAGCGCATTCCACCGACCGCCCAACGGGGGCTGCTGTTGGCCCTCGTCCCCTTGGTGGCGGTGCTGCCACTGCCGGATTTTTGGATCACCCAACTCAACTACATCGGCTTGTACAGTTTGGTGGCGATGGGCTTGGTGTTGTTGACGGGGGTGGGGGGCTTGACCTCGTTTGGCCAAGCCGCCTTCGTCGGCATTGGGGCCTACACCAGTGCGTATTTGTGCGTGAGCATGGGCGTGTCGCCGTGGATCACGCTGTGGGTGGGCTTGGCGATCACGGCGGTCAGCGCCTTGCTCGTCGGCTGGCTCACGCTGCGGATGTCGGGGCATTACTTGCCGCTGGCAACGATTGCATGGGGCTTGTCGCTCTACTATTTGATGGGCAATTTGGCCGCTTTGGGCAAGTACGACGGCATTTTGGGCGTACCCGCTTTGAGCTTGTTCGGGTGGGATGTCAGCCAAGGCCGCCCCTTCTTCGTTTTGGTGTGGCTGGTCGTTTTTTTGGGCGCATTTGCCTTGCTCAATTTGCTCAATTCCCGCACAGGTCGGGCGATACGTGCTCTTAAATCTGCCACTCAAATGGCGGAGGCGATGGGCGTACACACCTTGCAGCACAAAGTGGGTATCTTCTTGATTGCCGCGTTGTTTGCCAGCGTGTCCGGCTGGCTGTTCGCGCATTTCCAGCGCACCGTCAACCCCTCGCCCTTTGGCTTGAAGATGGGCATTGAATACCTGTTCATGGCGGTATTGGGCGGCGTGGGCCATGTGTGGGGGGCGATCACGGGGGCGCTGTTCACCAAGATCATGGAAGACCAGTTGCAAGTGCTCTTGCCCAAGCTCATCGGCACGAGTGGCAGCTATGAGGTGATTGTGTTCGGCATCGTCTTGGTGCTGGTGCTGAAGTATTTGCCCGATGGGGTATGGAGCTTGATCGGTCGTCACTTTCCCACATCTCAACGCCCCAATACATGGTTCAAAGCCGAACGTTTGCCCGAGCGCAGCAAACCCGCGATGGGCGATGTGGTGCTGGATGTGCAAAAAATCCGCAAACAGTTTGGCGGCTTGGTTGCCGTCAACGACATCAGCTTTCAAGTCAAAGCCGGGCAAATTGTGGGGCTGATCGGCCCCAATGGGGCGGGCAAATCGACCACCTTCAACTTGGTGACGGGCGTGCTGGGCTTGACTTCGGGCACGGTCACGTTTCGGGGCGAAGTCATCAGCGGGCGGCCTTCGCGGGAGATTGCGCTGCGCGGGATGTCGCGCACCTTCCAACACGTCAAGATGATTCCTGACATGACGGTGCTGGAAAACGTGGCGCTGGGCGCCCATTTGCGCGGCGACAAAGGCGCTCTGTCCGCCATGCTGCGCTTGGACAAGGACGAAGAAAACCGCTTGTTCGGCGAAGCCGCACGTCAGTTGGAGCGCATCGGCATGGCCGAGCACATGCACGATTTGGCGGGCAATTTGGCGATGGGGCCACAGCGGCTGATGGAAATTGCCCGTGCGCTGTGCAGCGATCCCGCGCTGTTGTTGCTTGACGAACCCGCTGCGGGCTTGCGCCACAAAGAAAAGCAAGCCTTGGCCGCTGTGCTGCGCCAGCTTCGCAGCGAAGGCATGAGCATTTTGCTGGTGGAGCACGACATGGATTTGGTGATGGATGTGACCGATCACATCGTGGTGATGGAGTTCGGCACGTATTTGATGTCGGGCACACCCGCCGAAGTCCAAGCCAGTGAACTGGTGCGGGCCGCCTATCTTGGAACCGAACATTGAGACTTTGTGCATGACCACGCCCTCTGCCACTTCTGCTGCTTCTGCAACCTCTACTTCTTCTGCCGTGCCTTTGCTCGAAGTCCGTGGCCTCAAAGCCGGCTATGGCCGTGCCGAGGTGCTGCATGGGCTGGACTTGAAAGCCGCGCCCGGCAGCGTCATCACCGTGATTGGCCCCAATGGGGCGGGCAAGTCCACCCTGCTCAACGCCTTGATGGG
>DLPA01000084.1:5799-6212 GCA_002479815.1 bacterium UBA7470
TTGGAAGACCGCGTGATGCTGGGGCTGGCCCTCGTCCCTGAAAAGCGCGAGCTGTTCGGCTCCATGCCCGTCGAGGACAACTTGATTTTGGGCGGCTACCGCCAAATGCGGCTGCGCAACCCCAAGTGGAAAGACCAGTTGGAGGCCGTCTATCAACGCTTTCCACGCCTGAAAGAGCGCCGCACCCAAGCGGCGGGTACGCTGTCGGGCGGCGAGCGTCAAATGCTGGCGGTGGGCCGCGCCCTCATGTCCGGCCCCGAGCTGTTGATGCTGGACGAACCCAGTTTGGGCTTGGCCCCGCTCATCGTCAAAGAAATTTTGAACGCCGTCGATCAACTCCGCGCCACCGGCGTGACCCTCTTGCTGGTGGAGCAAAACGCCCGCGCCGCCTTGGGCGTGGCCGATCACGGCTA
>DLPA01000084.1:6351-6990 GCA_002479815.1 bacterium UBA7470
GCCAAGAAGAAGTGAAGCATCAAAATACAGAATAAAAATGGCTTCTAGCGCTTGATAAACAAGCGTCAGCAGCTCTCAAAATCTCACCTCAACCACGCTCATGATCCACCAACCTTGTACCGATGACATTCGGTTTGTTTTGTTCGACGTGCTGGATGCCCCTCGCCAGCTTCAGGCCTTGGCCCCTTTTACCGAGACCGATGCCGACTTGATGCAGCAGGTGTTGGAAGAGTCGGCGCGTTTTGTCGCCGATAAAGTCGCCCCGCTGCGGCGGGATGGCGATGAAATCGGCGCGGTCTTGGCCGACGGCGTGGTGACCATGCCCCCCGGCGCACGCGCAGCGTATCAAGACTTTTGGCAAGCGGGTTGGGCGGCTTTGTCCTGTGCGCCTGAAGACGGCGGGCAAGGCTTGCCCGAGGTGCTCAATCAAGTGCTGTATGAAATGCTCAGTGCCGCCAACCACGGCTGGACGATGGCCCCGGGCTTGCTGCATGGCGCGTATGAATGCCTGCGTCACCACGGCAGCCCCGCGCTGAAAGCCGAGTACCTGAGCAAAATCGCCACGGGCGAATGGCTGGCGACCATGTGCTTGACCGAGGCCCACGCGGGCAGTGATTTGGGGCAAGTGCGTACCAAAGG
>DLPA01000206.1:0-13324 GCA_002479815.1 bacterium UBA7470
AGTGAGCTGCTTACGCAAGAAAAACGGTACTTTCAGCCATTTTATTTCTAAAAATAAGGCCAAAAAATATAAAAAATGACTGTCCAAACGGCTTTTGAAGCCTCAGAGACGTGTTTTTTGCTGTTTGGGGGAGATTTTTTCAATAAAAATCCTCATTTTTGAATACTAAAACTGCCGTATGTATTGATTTACTTGCGTAAGCAGCTCACTTTTTTTGCTATTTATTTTTAGGGTGTCGATGGCGGTGGTTTGCCTTCACAATGGCGGCATGGCAAAACCTAAAACTGTTTATGTGTGCAACGAGTGCGGCGGCTCCAGCCCCAAGTGGTTGGGCAAGTGTCCGCATTGCGGGGCTTGGAATACCTTGGTCGAGGCGGTGGAGTCTGCTGCGCCTGCGGCGGGTGCGGGTAAGAACCGCTTTGCGGGCTTGGCGGCGGCGCAACCCGTGGCGACGCTGGCCGATATTGAAGCGGCTGACGTGGCCCGCTCGCCTACGGGTTTGGATGAGTTGGATCGGGTGCTCGGCGGCGGGCTGGTGGAAGGCGGCGTGGTGCTCATCGGCGGCGATCCGGGCATCGGTAAATCGACGCTCTTGCTGCAAGCCCTGCATCACCTGAGCCTACACGCGCCGGTGCTTTACGTGACGGGTGAGGAGTCGGGGGCGCAAGTGGCGCTGCGCTCGCGCCGGCTTGGGCTGGAAGGCAGCTGCGTGCGCGTGTTGGCCGAAACCTCGGTCGAGGCGATATTGACCACCCTGAGCGTCGAGCAGCCACAAGTCTGCGTGATTGACTCGATTCAAACCGTGTATTCCGAGCAACTCACCTCCGCCCCCGGCTCGGTGGCGCAAGTGCGCGAGTGTGCGGCGCACCTCACCCGCACCGCCAAGGCCACGGGGGTGACGGTGATTTTGGTCGGTCACGTCACCAAAGAAGGCGCACTGGCCGGGCCGCGTGTGCTGGAGCACATGGTGGACACCGTGCTGTATTTCGAGGGCGACACGCATTCCAACTACCGCCTCATCCGCGCCATCAAAAACCGCTTTGGCGCGGTGAATGAAATAGGGGTGTTCGGCATGACCGAGCGCGGTTTGAAGGGCGTGAGCAACCCCAGTGCCATCTTTCTAAGCCAGCACAGCGAACCCGTGCCCGGCAGTTGCGTGCTGGTGACGCTGGAGGGCACGCGCCCGCTGTTGGTGGAGATTCAAGCCTTGGTCGATGCGGGCGGCCCTAGCCCAAGGCGCTTGTCCGTGGGCCTAGACCGCGACCGCTTGGCGATGATGTTGGCGGTGCTGCACCGCCACGCGGGGGTGGCCTCGGGCGATCAAGACGTGTTCGTCAACGCCGTGGGCGGCGTTCGCATTGCCGAACCCGCCGCAGACTTGGCGGTCATGCTCGCCATCACCAGCAGCTTGCGCGGGCGTGCCCTGCCCAAGGGCTTTCTGGCCTTTGGCGAAGTCGGCTTGGCAGGCGAAGTGCGCCCCGCCCCACGCGGGCAAGAGCGGCTGAAAGAAGCCGCCAAACTGGGTTTCTCGGTGGCCATCGTCCCCAAAGCCAACGCCCCCAAAAAAGGCAGCCGCGAATTTGAGGGCCTCACCATCCACCCCGTCGAACGCATCGAAGAAGCCTTGAGTTTGGTGCGCGAGTTGCAGTTTTTATGAGTCGCTGTCCGGTGCCGCCTCTGGCAGACCCGCCAGCAGGAGGCGCAGGGATTCGACGGTGGTGAAGCCGCCGCGCAAAGCAGTTTCTTCGAGGCCGTAGGTGAGGAGCCAGTCTTGCAGCACGCTGTTGCGGACGATGGCCGCGCCGCTGGCGAGTTTCAGCCCTGAGAGTTTGGGGTCGGGGACGCTGTCTTGAGCTTGCTCGTACAGGCGTTCTAGGGCGCGTTTGACCAGCAGATAGACGCTGCTGGGGTCGAGCGCGGGCAGCCAGCGTTCGCCCTCGCGCCGTTGGCGCGACATGAATAAGGGCGCGTCTTGGCAAGCCGTGGCCCATTCTTGGGGGTCGGCGCGGGGGCCGCGTTTTTTGGGGGCGAGTCGGTGCAGCAGCAGCCGCTCGCGCACGGCCCACCACGGCTGCAACACGGCCAACACGTCTGCGCCCAAGGGCAGACGGCGGCCCAGCAGGTCTTCATCGTGCGGCACGTCGATGTAGGCCGAATCGTCCTCGTGTAGAGGAAAATGGACGTGCGAGCCGCGCAAGGCCATCAGCTCGCTGGTGGTGATGCCCGTGTGAACCAGCACCGCCAATGCCGCACGGTCGCGCCATTGCCAGCCGTCGCCTTCGCCATCGGCAGCGCGTGGAAAAAACACGCGGCACAACACCTGCGCTTGCCGCAGTTGCGCCAGCACGCCCGGCGGCAACACTTGGGGGCGACGGCTGTGCATGGGCACGGTGGGGCGTTTGCGCTCCTCCACGTCCATCAGCGGGTTGTGACTGAGCCAGCCTTGATCGACCGCCACGCCATACACGCCACGCAAGATGCGCCAGTAGCGTTGGCGGGTGTACAGCGCCATGCGGTCGGACCAGATGGGGGGCCGTGGCGTGCGGTCGCTCGGGGCGGGGCCTTGGATGAAGCGTTCGATGAGGGCGGCATCCACGTCCAACCAATGCCGCTGCGCGTTGGCGAGCCACGCTGTCCAGCCGCTCCAAAATGCGGTGTAGGTTTCCACCGTGTCCTCGTTGAACTCGCCCACCGCTGCCAAGCGCTGCACCCAGCGTTCAAAGCCCTGTTGCCCGCTGGGGCGCGGATCGACCGACGCTGGTGGCGGTGGGGGCAGAGGCGGCAAAGAGGTCATAGGTATGTACGGATGTCAATAACACTACCGGATGGTAGCAATTGATACTGATCAGTGCAGATTTTTTGTTTCCAAACTATAGTGGAATTGAATTTTAAAAGTATCTGCGGGCATGGCTCGCCCCCTCAACTTGCACAGAAACAGCCCTCATGTCCAGCAGTTCTTCGACTCCTTCCCAGATTGCAATCGTCACCGGCGCTCGCGGCGGCATTGGTCGTCAGCTTGTACAACGCTTACACGCGCAGGGCCACCGTGTGGCCGTGGTGGGACGCAATGTGGCCGCTTTGGATGCGTTGCCTGCGCACGCGCGCATTGCCGCTGATACCACCGATGCGCAGGGCGCACAGGCCGCCATCACCGCTTGCCGCGAGCTGCTGGGTGCCCCACCCACCCTGCTGGCGCATTGTGTGGGCAGCACCTTGATTGCGCCGCTGCATCGCACCACAGCCGTGCAGTGGCGCGAGGTCATGCGCGTCAACCTCGACAGCGCTGCTTTCGTATTGCAAGCGTGGGTGTCGGCCTTGCGAGAAACGGGGGTGCCGGGCGCGGCGGTGTTCGCCTCTAGTGTTGTGGCGGGCATCGGCGTGGCCAATCACGAAGCGATTGCAGCAGCCAAAGGGGGCATTGAAGCAATGGTCAGAAGCGCGGCGGCCACCTATGCCCCGCAGCGCCTGCGCGTCAACGCTGTCGCCCCCGGTTTGACCGACACGCCGATGACGCTGAATATGCTCAAAACCGAGGTGATGCGTGAGGGGGCTGGCAAGCAATATCCGCTGGGCGGCGTTCAGACCGCAGACGAGGTGGCCGATGTGATGGCTTGGCTGCTTTCCAATGGCGCACACCGCATCACCGGTCAGGTGATTGCAGTGGATGGCGGTTTTACCACCATACGTCCGTTGGTGAAATGAACGCTACATCACCGATGTGCCGCAGCGCCGCAGTGCAGATGCAGACATCCCTTGCGCCCGCGCTGTCAGAGGCAGACGTATCGTGTGTGATCCAAATGGCGTGGGCCGATGACATTCCCTTTGAAGCGATTGCGCTTCAATTTGGCTTGAGCGAGGCTGGCGTGATCCGACTGATGCGTCGCCACCTTAAACCTGGATCGTTCAGACTGTGGCGCAAGCGAGTAAGTGGTCGCGCCACCAAACACGGCGCACGCTTGGCCCTCAACGTGCGTGAGCAGCGGTTACGATCGTCATCACGCACAACGCGCTGAAAAACAGAAATGCCGTTTGGAAGCAGATGGCTATTTGTGCGAGCCGCCGCTGGAATAGCCACCCCATGAACCACTGCTGATGCGAGTGCTGCTGCCCGAGGAGGTGGAGCACTTCTCTACATTCGGATTGCAATCGTCTTGTTTGACGGCCAAATACACCATCCACAGCACAAACAACACAATCAGCAAAATAATGATCTTGGTTTTGATGCTCATGCCCGATGTGGGGGCAGCATCGCGCTGGAGCAGGTCGAGCTTGTCTTTCAATCCGAAGGCCAGGGCCACAGTCTCGGCCTTGAGCTTGACCCCGCTGGACCACGTGATTTCTTTGGCGGACTCTTCTTGACTGAGGAGGGCATTGCCCGTGCCGTAGTCTCGGTTAAAGGTTTTTTGACCTCGCTCCACAGGCCAGTAAAACTCCCCTTCTACATACATGGTTTCTGCTTTGTAGCTGTAAAGCAAGTTGTATTTCTTGCCAAGGTAGCTTGCTTCTTGCAAATTGGCGCTGACCGTAGGCGCACCCGTGGCGGGTTTGACCAAACTCCATCCGTCTTCGGCATCGACCAAAAATTGAAAGCCTGCCTTGGCGTTGTAGAGCAGGTATTCGCTCCAGCCGAATTGCTCGTCTGGATCATCAGGCTCCTCGCCCATGCGATGCTGAAACCCGACCACCTGCCAAGCTTTGCCTTGGAGCTGCCCCGTCGTTCCTAATGGAATGAGGGCTTGTACAGGCTCGGTTTGCTTGGCTGCGACCACTTCAGCACCGATGCCTTGCGTCAGGTCAATCAGGCTGTGGCAGGAGCCGCACGTCAGGCGTTTGGTGCTCTCCAGCTCGACAGAAACGGGCGCACCACAGGAGGGGCAGTCGAAGTGGCGGCCTTTTTCATCTTTGGTTGACTCGTCCTTTAAGCCCGTGATGTGGAGGTCTTCAAGTTGAACAGGTGTCCCGATGCTGACCATGATGGCCTTGCCACTCAGGGTGGGGCCATAGTCCAAAGTGATGACGTTGCCTTGCGTCGCATCGCCCTGACTGCGCAGCTCCACCATGGCAAATGGCTCACCCAAGGGCGGTAAGCGGGGCAGTTCGCCTTGCGCACTGATGAGCGTGACCTGATCGTTGCTGGCGACGCTGTATTGTTGCCCGTCAATGGCAGTACTCAAGCCTAAACGAAATTTGCTGGGGTCGGGCATATCCCGCTTCATTTTGCGCGGGCGTGCATAAACATATGCGCCGTTGTCCTCGCTCAGACTGGCGGTTTTTCCATCGTCTTCTAACGCGAGCCACTCTGTCCATGTGCCCGAGCTGGAGCGATATTGCAGTCGCCCAATCAGCGTAAAACCGATGCTTCCCGTGCCTGAAGCTGCTGGGATTTGACCGCTTGCTCCGAGTTGGAGCAAGGAGTGATCGTCAAACAACTCGGCCATCTTGCCGACACGCGACAGCACATCTCCATTGCGGACCACCGTACTTTGGCAATAGCCACAAACCGCATGGGTGGATTGTGCGCTGCGAAACGAGACGGGCGCTCCGCAACCCGGACAGGCAGCGCGGTAAGCGCGTTGAGAAGATGGATCGGCCATAATTTTTAAAACTTGTAGCGACTGGTGGTTAAGAACACAGCACCAGAGGCCGGGCTAACCAAGGCTTAGATCAGCTTTTTCAGCAGCTCAGCTTTTTTCGCGCTGAACTCTTCATCCGTCAAAATACCCTTGGCCTTGAGGTCGGCCAGCCGCTCTAAGGTCGCCATCACATCTTCAGGCTTCATGCCCGCAGGCGCGGCGGGTGCAGCAGCATGGGCCGCCGCAGCCGCAGCGGCAGAATTACCTTGCAAGCCTGCTGCTAAATTTTGCGCCATGATTTGACCCAGTGCGACACCTGCGCCCAAGCCCATCGCATCGCCTGCAACGCCACTTCCGCCCCCCATGCCTTCGGCCATTTTGGGAATGGCTTGTGCGGTTTGGTACTGCATGAACTTGTTCATGTCGTTGCCGATCATGCCCATGCCAATTTTTTGGTCGAGGATTTTTTGCAACTCCTCAGGCAAAGACAGGTTTTGCACCGTCATGTTTTCCAGCTGCAAGCCCAACTTGGCAAACTCAGGGTTGAGCTGCTCTTTCAGTGCTTGGGCAAAGCGCATTTGATTGGCGGCCAAATCTAAGAAGGGCACACCGCTTCCCGCAATGGCTTGACTGATGTTTTGTAACACCAGGCCACGCAGTTGACCGTCTAAATCACTGACGCCATAGCGTTCACGCGTACCTGAAATTTGAGTATGAAACACCTTGGGATCCGCAACACGGTAGCTGTAATTACCGAAGGCACGCAGACGCACCATGCCAAAGTCGGCATCGCGAACCGTAATGGGCTGTGGCGTACCCCATTTTTGGTCGATTTGTTGACGGGTGCTGAAAAAGTAAACATCGCTTTTAAAGGGCGATTCAAAGAGCTTGTCCCAGTTTTTCAAATAGGTCAGCACGGGCAAGGTTTGGGTGGTGAGCTTGTACATGCCCGGCCCGAACACGTCGGCTATTTGCCCTTCGTTGACAAAGATGGCGAGTTGAGATTCGCGTACCGTGAGCGAGGCCCCATTTTGGATTTCCATTCCCGACATCGGAAACCGCCATGCGAGCGTACCATCGCCCTCTTCCGTCCATTGAATAACATCAATGAATTGTTTCTTGATGAAGTCCATGAGGCCCATGAGCCACCTCCAGTTGCGTGAAATTGCACCGTTTGCCACCAGACACCGCGCCTAGTCAACGCCTCATGATAACCCTTCCATCAGATGACAGAACCACAGGATACGACTGGGTTTTGAGAAGGTATTTTCGTCATTCCGGTTAGAAAAGTGAAAATCGTGTGGATTTACTTACGTGTATTCCGCATTGTGAATGTTTTATTCGCATCGTACAATGAATTGTCACTTTCATTCTGAACAGTGTCCCTATTACGAGGAGCCATCCCCATGACCTTGAGTCCAGAAGCCAAGCGGGTTGAGTTGCGCACAGCCGCCCTTGAGTACCATGAATTTCCCGTCCCTGGCAAAATTGCCATTGCGGCGACCAAGCAACTCACCAACCAGCGTGATTTGGCACTGGCCTACTCGCCAGGCGTGGCAGCCCCTTGTGAAGAAATTGTCAAAGACCCCAACGCTGCGTTCCGCTACACCAGTCGAGGCAATTTGGTCGGCGTTGTCACCAACGGCACGGCAGTGCTGGGTTTGGGTGATATTGGGCCACTGGCGGGCAAGCCTGTCATGGAAGGCAAGGCCGTGCTGTTCAAAAAATTTGCAGGCATTGACGTTTTTGACATTGAAATCAATGAAAAAGACCCCGATAAGTTAGTAGAGATCATTGCAGCTTTAGAGCCAACGTTTGGCGGCATCAATTTAGAAGACATCAAAGCGCCGGATTGTTTTTATGTGGAGCGCAAACTGCGCGAGCGTATGAAGATTCCGGTGTTTCATGACGACCAGCATGGTACGGCGATTGTGGTCGGGGCCGCCTTGCTCAATGGTTTGAAAGTAGTCGGCAAGCAAATCGATCAGGTCAAGCTCGTGACCTCAGGCGCGGGTGCGGCGGCGCTGGCGTGTTTGAATTTGCTGGTGAAGTTGGGCTTGCCACGTCGCAACATTTTCGTCACCGACTTGGCTGGCGTGGTCTATCAAGGCCGCACCGAGCTGATGGACGAAGACAAAATCCAGTTTGCCCAAGCCACTTCAGCGCGTACGTTGCGCGAAATCATTGAGGGTGCAGACGTGTTTTTAGGGCTGTCAGCGGGGGGCGTGCTCAAGCAAGACATGGTAGCTGCGATGGCCACGCAGCCTTTGATTTTTGCGCTTGCCAATCCCACCCCTGAAATTTCGCCCGAGTTGGTCAAAGCGGTGCGTGACGATGCCATCATGGCCACAGGTCGCACCGACTATTCCAACCAAGTTAACAATGTCTTGTGTTTTCCTTACATCTTCCGTGGGGCACTGGATTGTGGGGCCACGACCATCACCGACGGCATGGAAATCGCTGCCGTTCATGCCATTGCGGATTTGGCCCAAGCCGAGCAAAACGAAGTGGTGGCGGCTGCGTATGCCGGCGAAAAACTGGCATTCGGCCCCGAGTACCTGATTCCGAAACCGTTTGATCCACGTTTGATGATGAAAATTGCGCCTGCGGTGGCCCAAGCCGCCGTGGTCGATGGTGTCGCGGCCCGCCCCATTGTGGATATTCAAGCCTATCGTGAGAAGTTACAGAGTTTTGTCTATGCCTCTGGCACCCTGATGAAGCCCATTTATGCCGCAGCCAAACGTGCACAAGCCAAGCGCATTGCTTACGCCGAAGGGGAAGATGAGCGCGTGCTGCGGGCGTGCCAAATTGTGGTCGATGAGGGCTTGGCGCGGCCCACACTCATCGGTCGTCCTCCTGTCATTGCTGAGCGGATCGAAAAATTCGGCTTGCGCCTGAGAGAGGAATTGGATTACGACGTGGTGAACGTCGAGCAAGATGTACGGTATCGTGATTTTTGGCAAAGCTACCATCGCCTGACCGAGCGCCGAGGTGTGACCGAACAACTCGCCAAGATCGAGATGCGTCGCCGCCTGACACTGATCGGCTCGATGTTGCTGCACAAAGGCCATGTCGAAGGCTTGATTTGTGGCACGTGGGGCTCTACGCATGCCCATTTGGAATACATTGACCAAGTGATCGGCAAGGCCCATGGCGGCAGCCCCAGTACGCCACAAGAGGTTCATATCTATGCCTGTATGAATGGTTTGATGCTGCCTGGTCGTCAGGTGTTTTTGGTCGATACCCATGTCAACTACGACCCCACCGCAGAAGAGTTGTGCGAAATCACTGTGATGGCAGCTGAAGAAATGATGCGTTTTGGCATCAAGCCCAAAGTGGCGCTGTTGTCGCACTCTAACTTTGGCTCATCGAATATGCCCAGCGCGATCAAAATGCGCCAAACCTTCCAGCTGCTGCGCCAGCAAGCACCGTGGCTAGAGGTGGATGGTGAAATGCACGGTGACATTGCCTTGGATGTGCAAGCGCGCTTGGACTTGATGCCCAATACCTTGTTGCGGGGTGAGGCCAACCTGTTGGTATTGCCGAATATTGACGCAGCCAACATTGCCTACAACCTACTCAAAACCGCCGCAGGTGGCAATATTGCCATTGGGCCTGTGTTGCTGGGCGCTGCCAAGCCGGTGCATATTCTCACACCGAGCACGACCGTGCGCCGTATTGTCAACATGACTGCGTTGACGGTCGCCGACGCCAACTCTCCGACGCACGCAAAAATGCGTCCCTGAATATCAGCAGATGATGGAGTTGATCAATCACCCTTTAAATGCGTGTCAACTCCCTACGTGCGCTTGCATTTCTAGGGGGTCTCAGGCACACTACCGCCTTTCTCCAGGGGAAAACCCGTAATTACAAACAGTTGAAAGCGAAGTACCAATGTCTGGATCGCAAATGCAATCGCGTATGTGGCGTTGGAAATGCAGCCGAATGCTGATTCTATGGGTGTGTGCGAGCTTGTGGAGTGTACTCGCTACAACGGCCTTTGCTTTTCAGGCGGTGGTACAACGCAGCGCGCTGGGGCCACAAGCACAACAAGTCCTTGTGCTGATTGCGCAGGGTGGCCCTTTTCCCTTTGAGAAAGACGGCACCGTTTTCGGTAATCGGGAGCGTATGTTGCCTTCAAGCAAACGAGGTTATTACCGTGAGTACACCGTTGTGACGCCTGGAGTTGGACATCGTGGTGCCCGTAGGATCGTTTGTGGAGGAATGCGACTTCAGCAACCTGACGCGTGTTACTACACCGATGACCACTATGCGAGTTTTCGGCTGATTGTTGACTGATAAAGCACTCAAACAATCAGACAGTTTTTAGTGTTGCTTTTGTTTTCTGAAAGAGAAACGGAGATGGAAATGCCACTTCGTCACGTGCGTTCTAATATTGTCCAATCCATTCGCGCGCATCGCGTTGAAGACTTGCAAGCTGCCGCAGCTCAAATGGGGCATCATTTTTTGTATGCCAATTTGGCACCCGCTCAAAGCAAGCAAGACATATTAGAGTTGATTGCTTCACAATACACGTTCCCTGCCCATTTTGGGAAAAATTTCGACGCACTGTATGACTGTCTCACGGATACCGTCAACAAATCTGGCTCCCAAACAGGTTTTGTTGTCGTGTTAGAGCATATTCCTACTCACGCGAAATTTGACAAAGAAGCGCGCGAGCAACTGCTTGATATCTTCCGTGATGCTTCTGACTATTGGAGCGACCGCAAAGTACCATTTCGGTGCTTCTATTCTTTCTCAGTCGCGCGCGCTCCCAAGGGGGAGCCTGTGCAAGCCGACGAGAATGCAGAAGCCATGCCCACCGACAAATTGGTAGATGTCAGTCCCCTCGCATTGCGCATGAGCAGTCCCTTCAATGCAGGATACTGGACGACACCTGTCTAAAGCCACACACAAACTCCTCAAACAAGCCGCCCCGCAAAGGCGGCTTATTTTTTATCCGACTTTGGCTTGTAAATAGCCTGCCAAGGCTTGTTTGGTTTGTTCTGTCACCGTTGCCAGTCCCGTCAACCGCTGTTGGCACTCTGCGATCGCCTGATTGGCGGCAAGTTTCTCCATTTGACCACTGAGAACCGATAAGGCTGTTGCGCCCATGTTCGCAGAGCTGCCCTTCAGTGAATGTGCAGCCCGACGTATGCCGTCTGCGTTTTGTTCGTCACAGGCTTGAACAATCGCGTGGACCTCGGCATCCAGGCCGTCTAAAAATGCGTGCACAATTTCTAGTAATGCGTCCTCTAAAACCGCGTGCAGTTCATCAAGAGTGGACAGATTCAGGATATCAGCAGTGGAGTTGGACATGGTGTGATCAGATGCAAAATGCAAGGGTAGGTGTTGCAGGGCGCACTATCTGTAAAGCCCATTTTGACAGCTTCCGTCCGTGCGATCTGCATTTGGTAACAACTGGGTAACAGTTTCGGTTGATAATTGAAACGAAATTACATATTTGACTGTTTCTTTTGCTTTCAATTTCTATCAAATCGGAGATCTCCATGCCTCGCGCTACGAAAATCGTTGCCACTCTAGGCCCCTCATCGAACACGCCTGAAATGTTAGAGGCCATGATTCGCGCTGGCGTGAATGTGGTGAGGTTGAATTTTTCTCATGGTACAGCTCAAGATCACATCAACAGAGCAGCAATGGTTCGAGATGCGGCACAACGCGCAGGCGTAGAGATTGCCATCATGGCCGATTTGCAAGGCCCAAAAATCAGAGTCGGTAAGTTTGTGCATGGCAAAGTCATGCTGCAAAACGGCGCTCCTTTTGTACTAGACGCCTCGCGCACCGAACTGGGGGATGAGGCGGGTGTCGGTCTTGACTACAAAGAGCTGCCGCGCGATGTCAAGCCAAGCGATGTCTTGTTGCTGAATGATGGCTTGATCGTCTTACAAGTCGATACGGTACGTGGCCCCGCTGTCCACACCACGGTGGTCATGGGTGGAGAACTGTCCAACAACAAAGGCATCAACAAACGAGGTGGGGGTCTGACTGCGCCAGCATTGACTGCCAAAGACATGGACGACATCAAAACGGCCATGAGTTTGTATGCGGACTATGTGGCGGTGAGCTTTCCCAAAAACGCCACTGATATGGAGCTGGCGCGGCAGTTGTGCACCATCTCTGCACCACAGGGTCACCGTCCTGGTTTGATCGCAAAAATTGAACGTGCTGAGGCGATCCCAGAATTGGAAAGTATCCTACGCGCCAGTGATGGCATTATGGTCGCGCGTGGTGACTTGGCCGTCGAAGTGGGCAACGCCGCCGTCCCTGCGCTACAAAAACGCATGATCAAGCTGGCGCGAGAGTACGACAAGCTCACCATCACTGCGACACAGATGATGGAGAGCATGATTCTTGCCCCTGTCCCCACACGCGCAGAAGTCAGCGATGTTGCAAACGCCGTGCTCGACGGTACGGATGCCGTCATGCTCAGTGCCGAAACGGCGGCTGGTAAATTCCCCTTGGAAACTGTCAAAGAAATGAGTCAGATTTGCCGAATGGCAGAGGCTGCACAGGACGGTGATTTGAATGGTTCTTTCTCGGGAAAAACATTCAATCGAATCGACCACTCGATTGCGATGGGTGCCCTGTTTACGGCATATCACCTCGGTGCCAAAGCCATTGTGGCGCTGACTGAATCTGGCTCGACCGCGTTGTGGATGAGTCGCCACAACGTCGGAATGCCCATTTATGCGTTGACCGCCACCCAAACCAGTCAACGCAAAATGGCCTTGTACCGCAATGTGCGGCCTTTGATGATTGACACCAGTGGCGAGCGCGACACCACACTGATGCAAGCAGAAGCCAACCTAAAAGCCTCAGGCGCTTTGCAGTCAGGAGATCTGTATGTCATTACCTGTGGCGAGCCTATGGGCGCACCAGGCGGAACCAATATGCTCAAAATCTGTCGCGTCAACGCATAACGCGCCTGTGCGCTCAAGCGCTTGTGACCGCTTATTTGACGTACGTGAGCCCCCCTTTTGAAAAGCAGAAGTTTTTCAATTAAAGAAGCGTACACAGCTGCTATTTTTATGAATCTTTACTGTCCAGTTCGGTTGTAAAGGCGCGAATGGCACGAGTAGAATCGAAAAAGTTACCAACCAGTTACCAACTCACTGACCACTTTTTTGAGGGGAAATCTTTATGGCTCTCGTCTCTATGCGCGAACTGCTGGATCATGCCGCTGAAAACGGCTACGGTATTCCAGCTTTTAACGTCAACAACTTAGAACAGGTGCAAGCGGTGATGGCGGCTGCCGATGAAGTCGGCGCACCCGTCATCCTGCAAGCCAGCGCGGGCGCACGCAAGTACGCGGGCGAGCATTTCATTAAGTACCTCATTCAAGCTGCTTGCGAAGCCTACCCCCACATTCCTTTGGTCATGCACCAAGACCACGGCACCAGCCCCAAAATTTGCCAAGGCGCGATTGACTTGGGCTTTGGCTCGGTGATGATGGACGGCTCGTTGCGCGAAGATGGCAAAACCCCCTCCACCTTTGACTACAACGTCCAAGTCACCCAACAAGTCGTGGCGATGGCACACCGCGTGGGCGTGACGGTGGAAGGCGAATTGGGCTGCCTGGGCAACCTCGAAACTGGCGATGCAGGCGAAGAAGACGGCATCGGCGCAGAGGGCAAGCTCGACCACAGCCAAATGCTGACCGATCCTGAAGAAGCCGCCGTGTTTGTCAAAGCCACCCAACTGGATGCCTTGGCGATTGCCATTGGCACCAG
>DLPA01000206.1:13373-13699 GCA_002479815.1 bacterium UBA7470
GCCATTGGCACCAGCCACGGCGCGTACAAGTTCAGCCGCAAGCCCACGGGTGATATTTTGGCGATCAGCCGCGTGAAAGAGATTCATGCCCGCATTCCCAACACCCATTTGGTGATGCACGGCAGCTCCAGCGTGCCGCAGGAACTCCTTGCCATCATCAATCAATACGGTGGCAAGATGAAAGAAACCTATGGCGTGCCCATCGAAGAAATTCAAGAAGCCATCAAATACGGCGTGCGCAAAATCAACATCGACACCGACATCCGCTTGGCAATGACGGGCGCGGTACGCAAGTTCATGGCCGAAAATCCCGATAAATTCGATGC
>DLPA01000116.1:0-184 GCA_002479815.1 bacterium UBA7470
GGGTGAATTCTGGCTGACGGTCAGCGCGCAAGTCTTCGTCGCGGAAGCCCTTGGTGATCTGGTAGTAGCGGTCAAAGCCCGCCACCATCAACAACTGCTTGAACAACTGAGGCGATTGGGGCAGCGCGAAGAATTGACCATCGTGTACGCGGCTCGGTACCAAGTAGTCGCGCGCGCCTTCGGG
>DLPA01000116.1:262-10114 GCA_002479815.1 bacterium UBA7470
GCGCCTTCGGGTGTGCTCTTGGTCAACATGGGGGTTTCAATGTCGATGAAACCGTTGCTGTCCAAAAACTTGCGAACTTCCATGGCAACGCGGTAGCGCAGCATCAGGTTTTTCTGCATTTGGGGACGGCGCAAGTCCAACACGCGATGCGTCAAACGTGTGGTTTCGGACAAGCTGTCGTCGTCCAGCATGAAGGGGGGCGTGACGGAGGGGTTGAGCACGGTCAGCTCGTGGCATAGCACCTCAATCTTGCCGCTTTTCAAATTCTCATTGACCGTCCCTTCAGGGCGTGCGCGCACCAAACCCTTGACTTGCACACAAAACTCATTGCGCAGCTCTTCGGCGGTGGCAAACATCTCGGGGCGATCAGGATCACACACCACTTGCACAGAGCCTTCACGGTCGCGCAAATCGACAAAAATCACGCCACCGTGGTCACGGCGACGATTGACCCAGCCACACAGGGTCACGGTTTGACCCAACAGGCTTTCGGTCACCAGACCGCTGTAATGGGAACGCATAGGCATAGTTGTCTTTCTTTAGAACTTAAAAATCTAACCAAAATCTGAACACGGCGTTATTGCGTGTGTGGTGGTGCAGGCTCCAGCGTGTGCTCTGCCACCAATTTCCCTGTGGTGATGGCTTGGTGACCAGCAGGTACGATGACACCCATCGAAATGATGTAGGTCAGGGCTTCATCGACGCTCATGTCCAACTCAATGCAATCGCTGCGCTTGAGCATCACAAAGTAGCCCCCCGTAGGGTTGGGCGTGGTGGGTACGTAGACGCTCAGGCAGTCGTCGGGCAGGTGTTCTGTCACGCCTGCGCCGGGTTGTCCGGTTAAAAACGCCACGGTCCATACGCCTTCACGCGGCCATTGCACCAGCAAGGCTTTGCGAAACGCATTGCCCTTTTCAGAAAACAGGGTGTCAGACACCTGTTTGACGGCTGAATAAATAGAGCGAACGACTGGAATGCGATGCAGCAAGGCGTGCCACCAACCGACCAAGCGATTGCCGACGATGTTGGAGGCCATCGCACCGATGCTCAACACGATTAAAAAGGCGAGCAATGCACCCAAGCCCGGAATGCGCCAGCCCAACCATTTATGGGGATGCCAAGCGGCGGGCAAAATGTCTAAGGTCTTGTCTAAAGTGGACACCACCCAGTCCACCACCCCCAAGGTGATGATGAGCGGCACCAATACCAGCAGGCCAGACAATAGCCATTTGCGTAAGGCAGCCATGAAGTCGTCCTAATTTTGATTCAGTGACATGCGCATGACGCGCCACAAGCGGCAGGAGCCGCAGCGGGCGTGCTGCTGTCCGATGTGCTGGTGCTGGTCGATGCTGCTGCTCCTGCACCCGCAGTGCTTGCGCCGCCTTTAAAGTCTGTCGCATACCACCCCGAGCCTTTCAATTGAAAGCCAGCGGCTGTGATTTGTTTGCGGAAGGATGCAGCGCTGCAGTGTGGACACACCGACAACGGGGCATCGGAGATTTTTTGCAACACATCTTGGGCGTGTCCACAAGACTCGCATTTGTAAGCATAAATCGGCATGGAAACGAGGCCTTCAACTGGTTTGAACAAAACCCCAAATTATAAGGAGGCCAAAAAATCTCCCTGAACTCCGATCGAACTGCTGCTTGCTTTTTACAATCCCTGCCATGAGCGTCATCCCAGCCCCCATCCATCTGCTCCCTCACCATCTGAATGCCGACTTGCATTGCCACTCTGTGGTGTCTGATGGCACCCTGACCCCAGAAGCCTTGGCTGCGCGCGCACACGCCAATGGCGTGGGCTTGTGGGCCTTGACCGACCACGACGAAGTGGGTGGGCAAGCCCGAGCACAAGCGGCCGCCCATGCCTTGGGCCTGCCCTATCTGACTGGCGTAGAGATCTCCGTCACTTTTGCCAGCGTGACGGTTCATATCGTCGGCTTGGGCTTTGATCCGAAAAACGAGCAGCTCGTTCAAGGCTTGGCGCACACCCGTGGCGGGCGTGGCGACCGCGCCAAAGAGATGGCCAGTCAACTGGCTGTGGTGGGCATACGCGGTGCTTTTGAGGGGGCGTTGAAGTATGCCGGTAACCCTGAGTTGGTGTCGCGCACGCATTTCGCCCGCTTCTTGGTGGAAACTGGCGTGTGTGCTGACACCTATGACGTCTTTCGCCGTTTTTTAACCGAAGGCAAACCCGGCTTCGTGCCCCACCGCTGGGCGAAACTCAGCGATGCCGTGCGCTGGATACGCGAGGCGGGCGGGGTGGCCGTCATCGCCCACCCCGCCCGCTATGACCACAGTCCCACGGCTGAATTTGCCTTGTTTTCTGAGTTCAAAGCCTTTGGTGGCCAAGGCGTGGAAGTGGTGACCGGCAGCCACTCCCCCGACGAATATCAAGAGTATGCAGACATGGCCGCAGAATTTGGTCTTGCCGCCTCACGCGGCAGTGATTTCCACAGCCCCGACGAAAGTCATTGTGACTTGGGCACACTGCCCCCCTTGAGCCAACAACTCACCCCCATCTGGCACTTGCTGGCCGACCGCATTCAATGGCCTCGGCCACACGGACTACAGTGTTCATAAAAATCTAGCAAAAAAAGTGAGCTGCTCACGCAAGCAAAACCTGGGTTCTGGCTGTTTTTACTATAAAAATAAGCGTTTAAAAACCAAAAAATCATGCTTTTTTGACTGTGGTAGGTCACCGCAATGGCCTTGCGAGGGTGTCTGAGGCCATTTTCTTAGTAAAAAACCGTTTTTTTTAGTTTGTATTTGGCTGAATGCGGCGAATCAGTTGCGTAAGCAGCTCATTTTTTTACTATGGTTTTTTATATGCTTCTACCGCCTGAGCAGGCTGTCGGTGCTCGTGCAGCGTCACGGGGCCGAAGACGGTACGGGTTTGGCTGCGGGTGTTGTCGGTGTCGGTCATGATGGCCAGACCTGCCAGCGGGCCAGGGGGTTCATTGAAGGCTTTGGCGAAATCGGCCCACACGTCGCGCTCGTAGTCGCGCCAGCGGCCTAGGTTTTGGGCGCCTTGTTCCACCACGAAGTAGCGGATGCGGTCGATGCGGGGGTCCACCAGCACCGTTTCAGGGGGATGCGCATTTGTCCAGACATACACCAAAGAGGCGTAGGGCAACTCTTCTCCCGTCACCAACAAGGTCAGTTCTGACAGCATTTGGTGGCGTGCGGACAACTTGCTGCGGTCACCGTCAAACGCCACCATCACTTGTGCGGGCGCATCGCTGGCATCCGCATCCGTCAAATCGGCATTGGGCAAGAGTTGATGTACCCACCAAGAAAATTTGATCGTGACAGGCTGCAAGACCGGCGGAGTGACGCGGTGACGCATCAAACTCAAGGACTGATCGGCCTGCACTTCTAAACCCAACCGACCCTCAAGCTCGATGGGCACAAAAGGTTGCCACGTTTTGCCAGGCATGGGGCGGCGCTCCCAATGGGCAAACGCCACTGGGTCAGACACACCGGTGGCTGACGGCTCACGCATCGCATCGGGCGTTTGGCAAGCGGCAAGCCAAACGCCGATCGTCAGCGACCCCAACACCAGTCGCCATCGTGGTACACACATGGGTTTCTCTGTTTTGTCTGCCATCGACATCGCCATCTGCATCTCTTGATACGGTTGCTGAATTGACGCTGGATGTTCACACCAGCATTGGTTTAACCCAGATTATGAAGTGGACGAATGTCACCACCGTGAACGCCCCATCCGTCTGACCCCCCCAGCCTTGTGGACACGAGGCCTCCCAAGCGGGTGCTGCGAAACGACACCGCAAGGCCTCGCCTGCTCTCGTGCCGAGGGGGACGCTCGGCTTACTCCACTGCCTTTAGTTTTTGATAGTGTTAAGCTTTTCAAAGACATAAAATAATGTTTAAATATAAATTAAAACGTTCTTAACGTTTTTTCATGAAATTTTTACTCGTTTGCAAGCATTATGAAAGGAGACTATGGTGATCAAATTCAGTCGTCGGTGGGTGGTGTCTTTGATGGTGGTGCTTTCTTTGGCCCCGTTGTCCACGGTGTATGCCTTGGATGCACCCAAAGGGCCTGTTGTGTTGACCATTTCTGGAAAAATGGGTGTCTCTAATCAGGACGGCAAAGCGGCATTCGACATGGCTGCTTTGCGCGCTCTGCCTGAGCACACCTTCACCACAGAGACGGCTTGGGATAAGCGTCCTGTGAAGTTCTCAGGCCCCTTGCTGCGAGACGTACTGGCCTTGGTGAAAGCGTCAGGCACAGAGTTAAAAGCCATTGCGGTCAATGACTATGCGGTCAGCGTCCCCGCAGGAGATGCCAAGCAGTTTGACGTGATTCTGGCCCACCGCATGAACGACAGAGACATTCCTGCACGCACCAAAGGCCCTGTCTTTTTGGTGTATCCCTACAGCAGTCATCCTGTGTTGAAAGAGAAGGTGTACGAGGAGCGTTCGATTTGGCAACTCAAGGCCATTGAGTTGAAATAAGACAGCCTGTGGTCGCTTGCTCGGCCTTGATCGTGCATCACCAAACCACTCAGGCGGTGTTCGGGTGGTTTTGGTGTCCTTGACCTCATCTCAGGACAAACGGTACACATGACCTCTTCAAACGCGCACTGGACGACGACAAGTGCTGATGCTCCTAAAAGCGGAACAGATGGACGGCTCACACCCCATAAAAGCCGTGTATGGCCTTTGGGCTTGGTGATTGCTGTCGGTGTGATCATCAGCATGCTGGCGGTGGCCACCGCAATTTTGATGTTGGGGTGGAGCAGCGCACAGTCTGCGTTGTTGGACACGGCCAAGCGCACAGCCAGCGACACTGGGCAGTTGATCAATGCGCGGGCACGTGTGCTGTTGGACCCCGCGCAATCCACCATACGACAAATCGCCTTGGACCCGTTGGTCGATGCAGGTTCATTGGACGAACGCCTGAAGCGTTTGTATGTGCTTTCCGATGAATTAACCGTCAACCCTCTGATCTCTGCAATTTACGTCGGATACGAAAACGGCGAGTTTCTCCTGGTGCGCCCTTTAGACAACCCCCTCATTCGGGCGCGATTCAAAGCACCCAGTGGGGCCAACTTCATGGTGCAGGCTCGATCCCGTCAGTCAGATGGTTCTATCGTGGGTGAGTATCTTTTCTTTGACGCAGACGCTCGTTTGGAGGAGCGCCGCAACGTGCCCGAGTACACCTTCGACCCCAGAACCCGGCCTTGGTACAACGCCGCGAACGAAACCACAGAAGGTGTCTTGTCTAAACCGTATGTCTTTTTTTCGACACAGCAGGTGGGGTTGACCTTGAGCCGGTTGTCTCGCAGTGGCGGCGCGGTGGTCGGCATGGACATGGTTTTAGACGAGATCAGCGCTGCATTGGGGGCACTCAAGCTCAGTCCAGCCGCTGAAATCGTGCTCATCAACGACAAGCAAGAGGTCTTGGCGTATCCCGATATGCAGAAAGTTTTGCAGCGTTCAGGCGACACGTTCGGATTCAAAAAGGTAGCTGATTTCGGCAACCCGAGCTTGCAGGCGCTCGATGCAGCGAATCCTGCGCCTGGGGAGGTGCGATTCTTGGAAGTGCAAGGCAAAGAACTGTTGGGTGTTTCTGTGCCGTTTGATGTGTGGCCCGGCACCGATATGCGCTTGCTCATGACCGCTCCAATCGAGGAGTTGTTGGGCGATCTGCCGGCCAAGCGCCGCCAGATTGTATGGGCGATTGCAGGCCTCATCCTCATTCTTTTACCCTTGGGCGGCTGGGCTGGCACGCGCATAGGCCGCAGCTTAGACAGCTTGAGCGCACAGGCGGGGAAGATAGGGCGGTTTGATTTTTCGAGCAAAGGGGGAAAGGCGTCGCCGATCAAGGAGGTGAACCAACTCAATGGGGTGATGGACGACATGAGCCACACGATCCAGAGTTTTTTGCAGTTGTCGCATCAGATGGCGGTGGAGTCGGAGGTGGACAAAATGCTCTCCAAGGTGCTGCACCAACTGGTGAACGCGACGCGGTGTACGGACGCGGCGGTGTATTTGTGGGATGGCAAGACACAGCGGATGGAGCGTGCGGCCATCGTGGGCAACGACAGCGCAAGGTTTGGAGAGGGATTTGCGTACCCCAGCGAGCGCAAGCCGCGCAGCGGGGCGAGACAAACGGAGCAAGGGGAGACGCAACTGGAGCTGGAGCTGAGGGGGCGCAACGGACAACTGCAAGGCTTATTGGCCTTGGTACACCCCTCAGGCTCGACGCATGGGGAGCCGGCGTTTGTGGACTTTGCGCGGCAACTCTCGGGCAGCTTGGCGGTGTCGATCGAGACGAGACAACTGATCGAGGCGCAGAAAAACCTGCTGGACGCGGTGATCCGACTGATGGCGGACGCGATTGATGCGAAAAGTCCCTACACGGGCGGACACTGCGAGCGCGTACCTGAGCTGGCGACGATGATGGTCGATCGCATGAGCGCGGACAAAGAAGGGCGGTATGCGGACTTTGCGATGACGGAAGACCAGCGCTACGAGTTCTATTTGGGGGCATGGCTGCACGACTGCGGCAAAGTGACCAGCCCAGAACACATCGTGGACAAAGCGACCAAGCTGGAAGTCATCTACAACCGCATCCACGAAATCCGCACTCGTTTTGAAGTGCTGTGGCGGGACGCGGAAATCGAACACTTCAAGCGCACCGCCCAAGGCATGGACAAGGCCGAATCGCAAGCACTGCGAGACAGCCGCCAACAACAACTGAGGCAAGACTACGCCTTCGTCGCCGAATGCAACGTGGGGGGCGAATTCATGGCGGATGCGGCCATTGAGCGACTCCAACGCATCGCGCAACAGACATGGACGAGATACTTTGACGACACCCTAGGGCTGGCGTTTGAAGAAGCCAAACGGCTCAAAACCGCCCGTCCTGAAGCGCCCATCCTACCGGCGACAGAACCCCTCTTGGCAGATAGGGCCGACCACATTGTGGCGTGGGAAGGCAAAAAGCCCCCTGTCGAGAAAGGCGACCCCGCCAATATCTACGGCTTTGACATGAAGCTGCCCAAAAACAAACAAAACATGGGCGAGGTGTACAACCTGAGCATACGCAGAGGCACACTCACGGACGAAGACCGCTTCAAAATCAACGATCACATCGTCCAAACCTACATTATGCTGCGCAGCCTGCCGTGGCCGGAACAGCTCAAACGTGTGCCTGAAATTGCGGCCACCCACCATGAAAAAATCGACGGCAAAGGCTACCCCCGTTGCTTGGGGGCACAACACCTCACCGTGGCCGACAGAATCATGGCCTTGGCGGACATCTTTGAAGCCCTCACCGCAGCGGATCGCCCTTACAAAGCGCCCAAAACCCTCACCGAATCGCTGCGCATCATGGCCTTCATGTGCAAAGACCAGCACTTAGACACCGAGCTGTACCGCTACTTCCTGCACAGCGGCCTGTGGCAGACCTATGCGGGTAAGTACATGAAGCCCGAGCAAATCGACAACGTGGACATAGCAGCCATTGAAAAACTACTGCCGCAAGCTCCCACCCCCCCAACGACCCAACCCCAACCCCAACCCCAATCCTGAAGGAGTCCTCATGAACAAAACGATAGCGATCTGCTGCTTGGGAGTGATGAGCGTACTCAGCACCGGGGCCAGTGCCCAGCAGCAGCCGGTCCGATCCGTCTTGAGCGAAATGACACGACAAGGCGTGATCGTGCTGGGCTACTCGCCTGATGCGTTGCCCTTCTCAATGGGCGTGGGCAAGAAAACCCCAGAGGGCTACAGCATCGACTGGTGCTTGAGAATCGTCGAACACCTCAAAACCCAACTCAGGCAGCCCGAGCTGAGAGTGCTGTACAAAGAAGTGCCCCCAGATCAAATGCTGCGCACCGTCAGCACAGGCGGCGTACATCTCATGTGTGCGGCAGTCTCGGACACGGCAGACCGGCGCAAAAGCCTCAGATTCTCCGAACCCATCTTCCACACCTCGGTGCGCTTCATGGTGCGCAAAGAGGTCAACATCACGGCGGCATCGCAACTGGCGGGCAAATCGGTGGCCGTGATTGGGCGCACCAGTGCAGAACAAGCCGTGCAAACCTACAGCGACGAGCAAAAACTCAACCTCACCGTCTCGCGCGTGGTCAGTGCGGAAGCCGCGATGGGACAACTCAGCCTCAAACACGCCCAAGCGGTCGCCAGAGACGACGTACTGCTGCTGGGCATGCGAGCCAGACAAGGCAGACCAGCGGACTTTGTGTTGTTGCCGGAAAAGCTGGGCGGTGAACCCATCGCGATTGCGCTGCCCAACGATGCGGAGCTGCAAAAGATGGTGGATCAAGCGATGGCGCTGGGGGTACGCTCGGGGGCGGCAGACCAACTCTACGACAAGTGGTTTGTCAAAGCCAACAGCCTGACGAGCGTCCCCTTGGAGCTGCCCAAGCCAGAGGCGCTGAATCAGGCATGGCAAATCTTCCGCTGAAGCAGGCGTGGGGAGTTAAGAAAAGGGAAGCAAAAAAAGTGAGCTGCTCACGCAAGTAAGACGTGGCAATCAGCCATTTTGATGCGAAAAAATAGGTCAGAAACCCTTAAAAAACAGCCCAAACCCCGTTTCCCAAGCCTAAGGAACGGGGTTGCTGCGTTCTGAAGGCCTATTTTTTGAAAATCACGGCCAAATTATTAAATAAAAATCCATTAAATACGGCAAAAATACTGCGTGAGCAGCTCACTTTTTTTACTATTGTTTTTGTGGATGATCTTTTTCGTCCCAGTGCATCCATCTTTGGCGTAAGGCTTCTAAGCGGCTGCGGTTCATCCCGAAGTCTTTGCGGCCTAGGCGGCTGGCGCTGCGAAGGTCGATGTGTTGCGCTTGCGGGTTCCAGACAAATTCAAGGTCGTCCACGTACTGCATCCAGCGTGTGCGGGCTTGGGCGTACACGTAGTCGGGCTGCACGGTGATGACGGTGATGTGGTCTTGTTGTTGCAGCAGATGCACCAGTCTTTGCATGGCTTGTTCGCCTGTTTCTTGCGGTTGTGCTTGAAAGGCGGCGATGCGGGCATCGTCGCGCTGCGGGTGGTCGGGGTAGCGGTCGGCTTGGCTGCTGACGCTGTTGGGCGTGAGCGATGGCGGAGCAAGCACGCCCTTGTTTGCGCCCAAGGGGGCGCGTGGCGAGCCTGTAAAAGCCCCCCACTGCGCCGCCAACAAGACCAAACTGACCAGCGCCACCAGCGCCAAGGGGGTGGAGATCAAGATTTTTTGCAGCATGGCGCGGGCCTTGAAACGCTTGCTGTGGCGTATTCAGCGCCGACGGCTGCCGCCGCCCATCAAGCTGCCTAGCACGCCGCGCATGATTTCTTTGCCCACGCTGCGCAGTGCGTCTTTCGCCACGGCTTGCACGATGCCGTCTTTTTTGCCACCGCGTGGCCCCACCGAGCCGAACAGCATCTCTTTGACCTCGCCCATGAAGCCGCTTTCTTCGGCGCTTGCGCTGCCGTTTGTGCCATTTGCTCCGTTTGTGCCATTGCCCGCAGGATTTTGTTTGTTGACTTGGGCTTGCAGCTTCTCGTAGGCCGATTCTCTGTCCACCAGTTTTTCATACACCCCTGCGACGAGCGAGTTCGCCAGCAGGGCTTGACGTTGGGCGGGGGTGATGGGGCCGATGTGTCCGGCAGGCGGCAGCACAAAGGCGCGTTCGGTCAGGCAAGGGCGGCCTTTGTCGTCCAAAAAGCTGACCAAGGCTTCGCCCACCGCCAATTCGGTGATGGCGGCTTCGATGTCCAGTCCGGGTTGTGGGCGCATGGTTTGGGCGGTGGCTTTGACCGCTTTTTGGTCTTTGGGGGTGAAGGCGCGCAGCGCGTGCTGCACGCGGTTGCC
>DLPA01000116.1:10199-13875 GCA_002479815.1 bacterium UBA7470
ATGTCCAAGGGGTTTTGGGTGACGAAATAAACGCCTACGCCTTTGGAGCGCACCAAACGCACCACCAACTCGATGCGCTCGATGAGCACCTTGGGCGCGTCGGCGAACAGCAAATGCGCCTCGTCAAAAAAGAAAACGAGCTTGGGTTTGTCCAAATCCCCTACTTCGGGCAGCATTTCAAACAGCTCCGACAGCATCCACAGCAAGAAGGTGGCGTACAGGCGCGGCGCGTTCATCAGCTTGTCTGCCGCTAAGATGTTGATGACCCCTTTGCCGTTGACGGTTTGCATGAAGTCGGCCATGTCCAGCATGGGTTCACCGAAAAACACATCGCCGCCTTGCTCGGACACTTGCAGCAAAGCGCGTTGAATCGCGCCGATGCTGGCGGCGCTGATATTGCCGTATTCGGTGGTGAAGTTTTTGGCGTTGTCACCGATGAACTGGCACATGGAGCGCAAGTCTTTCATGTCCAGCAGCAACAACCCTTGGTCGTCGGCCACCTTGAACACCAGTTGCAAGACACCGGCTTGGGTGTCGTTCAAATTCAGCATCCGCGACAGCAGCAAAGGCCCCAAATCGCTGACTGTGGCCCGCACGGGGTGGCCTTGCTCGCCAAACACATCCCACAGCGTCACCGGAAACGCCGTGGCTTCGGGCGTGGGCAGCTTGCGGCTGGCAAGAATTTGCGCCATTTTGTCGCTGAGGTGGCCGGGCTGCGACATGCCCGTCAAGTCGCCTTTGATGTCGGCCATGAACACGGGCACGCCTTGGCGCGAAAAGGCCTCGGCCATCGTTTGCAGGGTCACGGTTTTGCCTGTGCCGGTCGCGCCGGTGATGAGGCCGTGGCGGTTGGCTTTGTCGGGCAACAAAGCGCATTCGGCCTTGGCATTGCGAGCAATCAGCATGGGTTCGGTCATAAAAGCCTCAAAAAGTACAATGACGGGTTCATTTTCTTGGCACAGCAGGCCAAACACCAGCACCAACGCGGGCTGGTGATGTGGGTGATGTGCCCGTTTTTACGCAAACAGCGTCACAGCTTATCAAAAAGAGGTTTTTTCATGGCAGGTCATTCCAAATGGGCCAATATCCAGCACCGCAAAGGTCGTCAAGACGAGAAGCGCGGCAAGCTCTGGACGCGGGTGATTCGTGAGATCACAGTCGCCGCACGCTCAGGTGGCGGCGACATGGCCTCTAACCCCCGTCTGCGCTTGGCAATCGACAAAGCCAAGGCAGTCAACCTGCCTGCCGACCGCATCAAATACAACATCGACAAGGCCACGGGCAACCAAGAAGGCGTGAGCTACGAGGAAATTCGCTACGAAGGCTACGGCATCGGCGGCGCAGCCATCATCGTCGATACCATGACCGACAACCGCGTGCGTACCGTCGCTGAGGTGCGCCATGTGTTTTCCAAACACGGCGGCAACATGGGCACAGAAGGCTCGGTGTCGTTTCAGTTCAAACACTGCGGTCAATTGGTGTTTGCCCCCGGCACGAGCGAAGACAAGGTGATGGAAGTGGCCTTGGAAGCGGGCGCTGAAGATGTCATCACCGACGACGAAGGCGCGATCGAAGTACTGACCGCGCCCGCCGACTTTGAAGCCGTCAAAAACGCCCTAGAAGCCGCTGGCCTGACCCCCGACATGGCCGAAGTGACGATGCGCGCCGACAACACCATCCCCTTGAGCGGCGACGATGCCGCAAAAATGCAAAAACTCCTCGACTTCCTAGAAGACTTGGACGACGTGCAAAACGTGTTTCATAACGCTGAGATGTAACAAGGAATCGCTGCGATGTTCCTGCACAACTTGGAAATTTCCAATTTCAGAGCGTTCAAGTCGGTACAACTGAACGATCTGGGGCGCGTCAATTTGCTGGTGGGCAAAAACAACTGCGGCAAAACCTCAGTGTTAGAAGCCCTGCGCGTGTTTGCGGGCAATGGCTCACTCCAAAGTTTGCTGGCACTCGCAATCGAGAGAAACGACACAGGGCCACAGGGGTTTTTGGAAGGTGATGGGGGATTGAAAGCACTGGTTGCAGGGTTGTTCAAAGATTACGATTTTGAAAACAACAGCAAAATCGTGATTGGCGACACCAAGCAGGGCAAAACGGTGACGATTGAATATGTCACTGATGAATCGCTTGATGAACTTCGTGTGATTGGTCATTATGGAAAACCCAAAAAAATCAAATTCAATGACAGCCTTCGATCTAGTTTGACTTTAAATAGCGCCAAAGGAGAGAAGCCCCCAACGCCTTTGTTTGTAGTTCGCGCAAAAAATAATAACGATCAGGAGCTTGCTTTTTTATTGGATGAAATATCTTTGGACGATACAAAGAAAAAACAGGTGATTGCTGCATTAAATTTAGTAGAATCAAAAATAAAAAACTTGTCATTTATTGCTTCTGAAAGCGTATCAGATATTTTTGAAAAAATAAATAGTCATAAAAATATTCTTTTCAAAAAAAGAATCCCGTTTGTTCGTCTTGCAAACTCAAATCTAAATATCCCATTAAATTCTATGGGCGATGGCATGCATCGAATTTTAGATATTGTGCTCCATTTGGTTTCTGCTGAAAATGGAATTTTATTGATCGACGAGTTTGAAAATGGGCTGCATTATGCGTTGCAAGAAAAATTGTGGGGTTTGATTTTTAAAATTGCCAAAGAACTATCGGTACAGGTATTTGTGACTACGCACAGTGATGACTGTGTGAGCGCGTTTGCGCGTGTGTCGGCAGAAACAGATGAAGAAGGCGTTTTGTATCGAATTACTAAACCTCAGCAAGCGGATGAACCTCACTTTGTGCGACGTTATTCGGAAGAGAGGCTGTCTGAAGCCTTGGACGCTGAGGTTGAAGTGCGATGAAAAGAAAGTCGTCACCTCGAAAGCTGATTGTCGAAGGCTATTCTGATAAACGTTTTTTTCAAGGCTTACAACGTCATTTTGATTTAGAGGATCGTTTTGACATTCACTTTCCCGGTGAATTAGGTTCAAACAAGGGAAAAAGTGGCGCACTAAAACAATTTGAATTGTGGTTGAAGGAAGCAGCCGAACCCGAGCGGTATCAAGCTGTGGGTGTGGTGGTCGATGCCGATCAAACTCCAGAACAAGGGTTTGAAAAAACAGACCAAGGCATCAAGCAGATTTTGCAGCAAACAGGATTCCGATTGGTAGATGCAGAACAACGCCTTTATCAGCATCAGGCATCAAAGTGCGTCGTTTCGTACTGGATTGCACCCAATCACCAACATTCTGGGTATTTGGAAAGTTTGATATTAGATGCACTTCAATCTGCTGAGAAATCGTATTTGACAGAATATGTAGATACATATTTATCAGGAATCAAAAATCCTAGATTTGATGATTACAACGTGGATCGCGCTAAGTTGTACACCTATCTTGCGATTCAGAGAAAACCTGATAAAAGTTTACCCACATTGATGGATGACGGATTGGTGGATTTGCAGCAATTAGGGCAAATTCAGTCGTGGTTAGAAAGACTATTTAAACGTGTTGAATGATATGAAAGTTCTGGTCGTAGGCAATGGCGGGCGTGAGCATGCGCTGGCTTGGAAGTTGGCGCAGAGTGCGCGGGTATCACAGGTGTTTGTTGCTCCGGGCAATGGGGGAACAGGGCGGGATGCGCGGCTGGTGAATGTGCCGATTGCCGC
>DLPA01000099.1 GCA_002479815.1 bacterium UBA7470
CTTAGGCAATATCGAAGGCGTGAATGCCAAAGCGACCGGCGCGTCGGTCGTCGAAGTAGCGTTGCAGGGTGAATTTGACGGTTTGGAAGGCGATGTGATCCCACGGAATTTCGTGTTCGTGGAACAACTGGGCGACTTGGGTTTCTGGCCCCGGATTCATGTCCAAACTGCGTAAGCGGGCCAAGTAGTACAAATGCACTTGGCTGACGCGGGCCACGTTCATCACCGTGAACAGGCCTTGCAGCTCGATGGACGCGCCTGCTTCTTCGTCGGTTTCGCGGGCTGCGCCTTGGGCCGTCGTTTCACCCAACTCCATGAAGCCGGCGGGCAGCGTCCAATAGCCTTTGCGCGGTTCGATGTTGCGCAGACACAGCAAGACTTGCTCGCCCGATCTCCCCCAAAATGGGACTGTACCCACCACGTTGAGGGGGTTTTCGTAATGAATGGTGTGGCAGGCCGGACACACCGCGCGCTCGCGGGTATCGCCATCGTCGGGCAGGCGATACACAACCGCCGTGCCGCAGTGTTTACAGTGCCGAATCGGGGGGCGCATGGAGTCAGTTCCTTAAACGATGCGGATACGCAACTCATCCAAGCCGTCTATCGTGCCGTGCAGCAAGTCGCCTGCTTGCACCGCCGCCACGCCTTCGGGTGTGCCGGTGTAGATCAAATCGCCCGCTTGCAGCTCCCAAGCCGCAGACAGATGGGCGATGGTTTCCGCCACATTCCAAATCAGCTTGTGGATGTGGCTGGCTTGGCGGGGTGCGCCATTCACCGTGAGCGCAATCGCGGCTTGGGCAATGTGGGGCAGCTCAGACGCGGGGGTGATGGGTGCAATGGGGGCGGAATGGTCAAAGGCTTTGCCGATGCACCAAGGGCGGCCTTGTTTTTTCATGTCGTTTTGCAAATCGCGCCGCGTCATGTCCAAGCCGACGGCGTAGCCATAGACGTGAGACAAGGCCTCTGCCACCGCGATGTGGCGACCTCCTTTGCCAATGGC
This sequence comes from bacterium UBA7470, assembly GCA_002479815.1. Taxonomy (GTDB): domain Bacteria; phylum Pseudomonadota; class Gammaproteobacteria; order Burkholderiales; family Burkholderiaceae_C; genus UBA2334. The sequence continues at coordinate 1,001 of DLPA01000099.1, forward strand.
GACCACCAGCTCAATCTCATGGTGCAAGTTAGCAGTGAGGCTGGGGTAGGGCACGGAGGCCGTCTCGCCCGCCTCTGCCACCACCACTGCATCGGCGGGTTTCAAAAAGAAAAAGGGCGGCTCACGGCCCGTAAATCCCATTTCTTTGGCGTGTTCTTCGTAATTGCGCCCGACGCAATACACCCGATGGACAGCAAAGCGTGCCTGTACGCCACGCACAGGGACGGAGACGACAGCAGGCGGTGGAAATAAGTAGCTGGCAGAGGCATTCATGACAGGTGCGGTGAACCAGAGGAGTGGGAAGGGGGATAGAATTTTTGCAAGCGCAAATCATTATCCTCATTTCTCAATATCCACCTCGGCTCCTCTTATGAAACTCTACAACTACTTCCGTTCTTCTGCCTCGTTTCGGGTGCGGATTGCACTGGCCCTGAAAGGCTTGCCTTACGACTATGTAGCGGTGCATTTGGCGCGGGGCGATCACAAGTTGCCTGCATTCTCGCAACTCGTCCCCGATCCGCTGGTGCCATTGCTGGAGCTGGAGGACGGTCAGCGCCTGCATCAATCCCTCGCCATCATGGAGTATTTAGACGAGGTGCATCCCACCCCCGCCCTGCTGCCCGGCGATGCGTTGGGACGCGCGCGTGTACGCGCCTTGGCTTTGGCGGTGGCCTGTGAAATTCATCCCCTGAACAACTTGCGCGTGCTGAAATACTTGGTCAAAGACATGGGCCTGTCTGAAGAACAGAAAAACAAGTGGTACATCCATTGGGTACGTCAAGGCTTAGAAGCCTTCGACCAACAATTGGCTTACAGCCCCGAAGGACGCTTTTGCCACGGCGACACGCCGGGCATGGCCGACTGTGTGCTCATCCCGCAAGTCTTCAATGCCCAACGCTTCAATGTGCCGCTAGAAGGACTCGACCGCGTGCAGCGGGTGTTCGCGGCCTGCATGGCCCTGCCTGCCTTTGCACAAACCCAACCCTCGGCCTGCCCGGATGCGGAGTAAACCCGCCCAGATTCCCTTGTGGCAACCCGATTGGCCCGCGCCAACTGGCGTTCGGGCCTGTATGAGCACGCGCTTGGGTGGCGACTCTGCGCCGCCGTTTGACAGCCTGAATCTGGGCAATCATGTCGGCGACGATCCAGTCCATGTCCAGCGCAATCGGCAAACCTTGGCTCACGCCGTGTCTGCCGACACAGCAACAGCGGTGCGCCCGGTGTATCTGCGACAAGTGCATGGGCGGGACGTGGTGGCCTTGCACGCACACACTCCCGATGACACGGTGGCCGATGCCTGCTTCACCCAAGCGCCGCATCTGGCGTGTACAGCGATGGTGGCCGATTGCTTGCCTGTGTTGCTGGCCCATCGCAGCGGGCGTGTCGTCGCAGCCGCCCATGCTGGCTGGCGCGGTTTGGCTGGCGCAGGCGAGATGCAGGGCGTGGGCGTGCTAGAACATTTTTTCAAGCATATGCCACAGCTGATGCACAGCGATTCCTCATCAAAGCCTACCGAAAAAGCGGCTGAGGAATGGCTGCCCCACGAATGGTTGGTGTGGTTAGGCCCCTGCATCGGCGCGACGGCGTTTGAAGTGGGGGCGGAGGTACGCGCCGCCTTCCTGTCAGCTGCCCACACCGCCGATCAACAGGCCAAGGTGACAGCGTGCTTCCACCCGATCACGCCTTCAGTCCACCAATACAGGGCCGATTTGGCTGGATTGGCACGGCTGCGTTTGCAAGCCTTGGGCGTGACCGAACTGTATGGCAACGACAGCAGCGCAGACTGGTGTACGGTGCGGCAGCACTCACTCTGGTTTTCGCACCGCCGCGACAGCGGACGGCTGGGCAGCAGCGGGCGCATGGTCGCCTGCATTTGGCGCTCCTAAGTCATGCGCAGCACTGGCGTGCATGGCTTGAGCGCGGGTCTGCACTTCTTCAGGGAACAAAGCTGCTGCACGGGCTTGTGCTTCGGCAGTTTCCTGCATCTCACGCAAGTGCTTGGCACGGCGGCGGGCTGGGGTGGATAAGACGTACATCAGCAGTCCCGCTGGCAACAGGCCGTACAGCAGAAACGTGACGACTGCACCCAAAAGCGTGCCATTGCTGTGCGTGGCCTCGGCCACAGCCATCATCAGCGCCACATACATCCAAGCAATCAACACCAAATACATTTCAGTTCTCACTCATGTCAATGCCCCGATCTTGCCAGGAGCGTTAAATGGATGTGTTTTCTCGTTGCGTCAGTTTGTTGGAAGCCGCTCACTTCACACTTGCCATAATGCGGGATGGCGGACGACCGTTAAACGCCTGACATACCACGGTAAGAGGCCTGTCCATCCTCGAGCCCTATCCCAATGAACTTGGAGAGTTTCATGAATTTCGATCCCAAGTGGCTGGAAGCCGCGCAGCAATTTCAACAGAACATGATGGACGCGTGGGGCAAAGCGCTTGGTCAGACCCCTGGCACTCCCGCTGCCAACGCCAACCCGTTTGCCGCATGGACGCCTGTATCTCCACTCGTCTCTGGCGCTATGACGGGTATCCCCAGTGGCATGAGCACGCCTGACTTTAGCCAATTTAATCAATTGCTGTCTGGCCCCAACGGATTACCCGTCAAAATTGATCCGGCTAAGGCGATGGACATTCAAAGGCAATACCTGCAAGATGTCTCTCAACTGTGGGGTCAAGGGTTGGATACCAAGTCTTTGAGCGACCGCCGCTTTGCCAATGAGGCATGGAAAGGCAATCCCGTATCGGCTTTTTCGGCTGCCATGTATCTCATCAACGCCAAGACCTTAATGGCGTTGGCCGAGGCTGTCGAGGGTGATGCAAAAACACAGGCGCGGGTGCGTTTTGCGGTGCAACAGTGGATTGACGCCAGTTCGCCCAGCAATTTTTTTGCCTTTAATGCCGAAGCCCAGAAAAAAGCCATCGAAACCAAGGGCGAAAGCATCACAAAGGGTGTGCAAAACCTGCTGCATGACCTTCGACAAGGCCACGTGTCGATGACCGATGAAAGCGTCTTTGAAGTCGGCAAAAACGTGGCCACCACCGAAGGCATGGTCGTGTTTGAAAATGAGTTGTTTCAGCTCATCGAATACAAGCCCCTGACCGACAAAGTGTACGAGCGTCCGTTCTTGTTTGTACCACCCTGCATCAACAAGTTTTACATTCTCGACCTGCAACCTGAGAACTCGCTGATTCGCTACGCCATAGAGCAAGGACATCACACGTTTGTGGTGAGTTGGCGCAACCCCAATGACGAACTCGCCCAAGCCACATGGGATGACTACATCGACAACGCCATCATCAAGTCCATCAGCGTGACCCGCGAGTTGACCAAGGCCAATACCATCAATGCGCTGGGCTTTTGCGTGGGCGGAACCATGCTTTCAACCGGTTTGGCCGTCTTGGCAGCACGCGGCGAAAAACCTGTCCACTGTGCCACCTTCCTCACCACACTGATCGACTTCACCGATACCGGCATCTTGGACGTGTTCATCGACGAGAATTTCGTTAAATTCCGCGAGATGCAGTTTGCCAATGGCGGTTTGATGCCTGGCCGTGATTTGGCGACCACGTTCAGCTTTTTGCGTCCCAACGACTTGGTGTGGAACTATGTGGTGGGCAACTACCTGAAAGGGGAAACACCTCCGCCCTTTGACTTGCTGTACTGGAACAGCGACAGCACCAACCTCCCAGGCAAATACTACGCATGGTACTTGCGCAACACCTATCTTGAAAACCGCTTGGTCAAGCCCGGCGCGACAACCGTTTGCGGCCAACCAATCGACTTTGGCAACGTGGATATTCCCGTTTATATCTACGGCTCGCGCGAGGATCACATCGTTCCCATCAGTGCTGCCTATGCCTCCACCCAGCATCTCCCCGGTCACAAGCGTTTTGTCATGGGGGCGTCTGGTCATATTGCAGGCGTCATCAACCCCGCCAGCAAAGGCAAACGCAGCCACTGGATCGGTCCAGCCAACCATTTTCCTGTCGATGTCAACGACTGGATTGCCAGTGCCCAAGAGTTCAAAGGAAGCTGGTGGTCAGATTGGGCTGATTGGCTAAAAGGCCACGCCGGAAAACAGGTGAATGCTCCTAAAATCTATGGCAGTCGTAAGTACAAGGCCATCGAGCCGGCACCAGGCCGTTACGTGAAAGCGAAAGCTTAAGTCGAGTCCCACCGCGCAAAAAAACCGTACCGTACGTGCAATCAGTGAAAACCCTGATACGTACCGCCCTTATGATCCCCCCAGCGACCATTTCATCATCGGTTGCACCTTCAGAGGACTTGTTTCATGGAAGACATCGTTATCGTCTCTGCTGCCCGCACAGCAGTTGGTAAATTTGGCGGCTCTTTAGCCAAAACCTCAGCATCTGAGTTAGGCAGTATTGTCATTAAAGGATTGTTGGCGCGGACAGGTTTAACGCCTGAAGCTGTCGGTGAAGTCATTTTGGGTCAGGTGTTGGCTGCCGGGGTGGGCCAAAATCCGGCACGTCAATCGGTCATGAAAGCGGGCTTGGCCAAAGAAACCCCCGCGCTGACCATCAACGCCGTCTGTGGTTCGGGTCTGAAAGCGGTCATGCTTGCAGCGCAGTCCGTTGCCTGGGGTGACAGCGAGATCGTCATTGCAGGTGGTCAAGAAAACATGAGCGCCAGCCCCCACGTCCTGCTGGGCAGTCGCGACGGCCAGCGCATGGGCGACTGGAAAATGGCAGACACCATGATCGTCGATGGCCTGTGGGACGTGTACAACCAGTATCACATGGGCATCACCGCCGAAAATGTGGCAAAAGCACATGGCATCACCCGCGATATGCAGGATGCGCTGGCGCTGGCCAGCCAACAAAAAGCATCTGCCGCACAAGACGCCGGTAAATTCAACGACGAAATCGTCCCCGTGGTGATTCCCCAACGCAAAGGCGACCCTGTCGTCTTTGCCAGCGATGAGTTCATCAATAAAAAAACCAATGCCGATGCACTGGCGGGCTTGCGTCCTGCGTTCGACAAAGCAGGCTCGGTCACCGCTGGCAATGCCTCTGGCATCAACGACGGCGCTGCTGCTGTCATGGTCATGAGCGCGAAGAAAGCCGCCGCGTTGGGCCTGACGCCACTGGCGCGCATTGCCAGTTTCGGTACGACAGGTTTAGACCCGGCATTGATGGGCATGGGGCCTGTGTCTGCCTCGCAAAAAGCCTTGGCCCGTGCAGGCTGGAATGCCGCAGACGTGGATCTGTTCGAGTTAAACGAAGCCTTTGCTGCCCAAGCCTGCGCAGTGAATAAGGCACTGGACATCGACCCTGCCAAAGTCAACGTCAACGGTGGCGCCATCGCCATCGGTCACCCCATCGGCGCATCAGGCTGCCGTATTCTCGTGACACTGCTGCATGAAATGCAGCGTCGCAACGCCAAAAAAGGGCTGGCGGCCCTGTGCATTGGCGGCGGTATGGGCGTGGCCTTGACCGTGGAGCGTTGATTCGGCATCCATCGCAGCGATCGCGATCGATCTGACGCCTGCTTTGCAGCGTCAACGACCGTCGTTCTTAACCCCCCAAGTCGGCATATCCGATCGACTTGGACTTCATCAGCAGATCAAGAGGAAACACACATGACGCAAAAAGTAGCTTATGTAACTGGAGGAATGGGTGGTATTGGTACCGCCATTTGCCAACGCCTATACAAAGATGGATTCAAAGTCATCGCTGGCTGTGGCCCCACCCGCGATGCACAAAAGTGGCTGGACGAGCAAAAAGCGTTGGGCTACGTTTTTTACGCGTCTGTCGGGAACGTTGCCGATTGGACGTCCACCGTAGAAGCGTTTGAGAAAGCCAAGGCCGAACACGGCTCCATTGACGTACTGGTCAACAACGCTGGGATCACCAAAGACCGTATGTTTTTGAAGATGACCAAAGAAGACTGGGATGCGGTGATGAGCACGAACCTAGACTCCATGTTCAACGTCACCAAGCAAGTCGTCCCTGACATGGTGGCCAAGAACTGGGGCCGCATCATCAACATTTCGTCTGTCAATGGTGAAAAAGGCCAAGCAGGTCAAACCAACTACTCCGCTGCCAAAGCCGGAATGCACGGTTTTTCGATGGCTTTGGCCCAAGAGTTGGCCAACAAGGGCGTGACGGTCAACACGGTCAGCCCCGGCTATATTGGCACCGATATGGTGAAAGCCATTCGTCCCGACGTACTGGAAAAAATCGTAGCGACCGTGCCCGTCAAGCGCCTCGGGGAACCTAGTGAGATTGCTTCGATCATTGCTTGGCTCGCCAGCGAAGAAGGGGGTTATGCCACCGGTGCCGACTTCTCTGTCAATGGTGGCTTGCACATGGGTTGATTTTGGCAGCCATTTTTCGCATGGAGTTTGAGTAAAAAGCCCACCTTGTGTGGGCTTTTTTAGTGGTAGTGGATGAAGCAAATTCGAATATCGCATATGGCACTCGTTGAACACAGTACCCTCATTGCCGCGCCTTTAGATCAGGTTTATCAAGTGTCGCAAGACTACGGGGTGCGCTACGACTGGGATCCATTTCCCGAACACATCACGGTGGTGTCGGGTGCGCCTTCGGCGCTGGCTGTCGGTACGCGGGTGGACATTACATCCAAGTTGGGCATGAAGATGCGTGTGGCGTTTGTTCAAGTCTCACCCCCCACACGCACAGCGGTGAAGATGATCCAAGGGCCGTGGTTCTTAGCAAAATTTGCCGGATCGTGGATTTTTGAGGCCACCAGCCCTCACACCACCGCCGCCCGCTTTCGCTACACCCTTGTGACACAACCAAGTTACTTGCGCTGGCTGGTGGAGCCTATCGCCGCCTTCTATTTTTCGCGCGTCGTTTTTAAACGCTTGACCGGTTTAAAAAAGTATTGCGAACACCTATCTACAGCTTCATAGCGACATAAAAAAGATAGTAAAAAAAGTGAGCTGCTTACGCAAGCAATACGGTTATTACGGCAGATTTTAATCTGAAAATAAGCCAGATTTATCCGAAAAATAAGATTCAAACAGTAAAAAACCCGTTGCTCAGGTCAGAAAAACGGGTTTAGAGGTGATTTTTGTTATTTTTGAGCCAATTTTTAATAATAAAAACGGCTCAATGTTGCGTATCAATTGCGTAAGCAGCTCACTTTTTTGTCATTGATTTTGTGAGTGAATCTCGCATCAGGGCAAGCGCGGGGGCTTGCCCTGCATTTGAAGTGAAGTTACGTGCGGTTGCCGAACAGTTGGCCTGCCAGCCCGGCCAGTGCGCCTAGGTTGCCCAGGCTGCCCATGCCGTTGTCGTGGGGGACTTGGCCGTCGGGGGTGAGTTGGTCGATGACCATGGGCAGTGCGCTGGCGATGAGTTGGCTGATTTCGGGTGACAGGTTGCCACCGCCGAATTTCGCCAGCACGCCGTTGATGAGTTCTGGCCCTAGGGCTTGCATCAGCGCATCGCCGCCGACGGCTTGGTTTTGACCCGTACCTATCCACGATTGCACCGCGTCGCCCATGCCGTTGCTTTGCAGGCGTTGGGCCACGCCTGAAATGCCGCCGCTTTGTTGCAGCAGCTCACCGACCATGCCGAGCACGTCGGCCCCGCCTGCTTGGGGGGCGGTTTGTTGCTGCATGGCCTGTGTTGCCATTTGTCCTGCTGCGCCTAGCAATGCGTCCATCAATCCCATAGTGCTTACTCCTGTGTTGCGGTGAAGGGGAAGGTCTAGTGTCTCAGATTACGCCGTCAAACATCATCACATCAACGCTATCGCCCACCGCCACGCTGCCTTGACCGTGGTGCAGCACGATGAGGCCGTTGGCTTCGACCATAGACCGCAGCACGCCCGAGCCTTGGTTGCCTGTGGTGCGCACTTGCAAACGTCCATCAGGGGCGGTGGTGACGATGCCGCGTTGGTA
>DLPA01000051.1 GCA_002479815.1 bacterium UBA7470
GATCAAAAATTCAACCTGCTCATGGGTCGCCATTTGCAAATGGAATACGGACAAGAACCCCAGTGCATCTTGACCATGCCTTTGCTGGTGGGTTTGGACGGGGTGGACAAAATGTCCAAAAGCAAACACAACTACATCGGCATCACCGACGAAGCCAACACCATGTTCGCCAAAGTCTTGTCCATCAGCGATGACTTGATGTGGGATTGGTACACCCTGTTGTCCTTCCAGTCTGAGGCGCACATTGCCGCGCTCAAGGCCGAGGTGCAAGCGGGCCGCAACCCCAAAGAGGCCAAAGTCGCCCTCGCCAAAGAAATCACCGCCCGCTTCCACAGCGCCGCCGCTGCCGATGCCGCCGAGCAAGACTTCATCAACCGCTCACGCGGCGGCGTACCCGACGACATTCCTGAGCTGTCGTTGAGCGGCGCACCGCTGGGCATCGCCGCCTTGCTCAAGTCGGCTGGCTTGGCCCCTTCCAGCAGCGAAGCCAACCGCTTGATCGACGGCGGTGGCGTGCGCGTCGATGGCTCGGTCATCAGCGACCGCAGCTTGAAGCTGCCCGCAGGCGTGTACGTGGTGCAAGTCGGCAAACGCAAATTCGCCCGCGTCACCTTGAGCGCGTGAGTCTGCAAAAAGCATAGTAAAAAATGTGAGCTGCTCACGCAATAGATAAGGCATTTTTTGTCATTTTAATGCTTAAAAAATGACTTAAAACCATAAAAAAACAGCTTCTACCCTCGGGTAGAGGCTTCAATGGCCAGTTTTTTGGTGTTTTAGGGTCTTTTTTTTAATAAAAAGAGCCTATTTAGTACATGAAATCAGTTAAGAAAACCGTAATTCCTGCGTAAGCAGCTCACTTTTTTTACTATTTCTTTTGTAGTATATAAAGCCATGCAGCATCGTCTGAGCGGTGCATGGCCTTGCGTGCCAGCGGTTGGCACGCAGGCAGGGCCGCCAGACATGGGCGCGTGGGGTGGTCGCGGGCAGCTCAACAAGTCCGGCACAGGTGTGTCGTACTCAACGTTGCACAAAGCGTTTGTGTTTGGCGATGGACATGAGCAGCCCAACGGCCAGTCCCATGGTCACCATCGCCGTGCCGCCGTAGCTGATGAAGGGCAACGGCACGCCCACCACGGGCAAGATGCCACTCACCATGCCCATATTCACAAAGGCATACACAAAAAACATGAGCGATAGCGCACCTGCCAGCAAGCGGGAAAACAGCGTCGTGGCATCCAATGCGATCAGCAGACTGCGCCCAATCAAAAACAAGTAGCCAAAGATAAGGCCCAGCACCCCGGTCAAGCCAAACTCCTCAGAGAAGGCGGCAAAAATGAAGTCTGTGGTGCGCTCGGGAATAAACTCTAAGTGTGTCTGCGTGCCCTGCATGAAGCCTTTGCCCCATACCCCGCCCGAGCCAATAGCGATCATGCCTTGGATGGTGTGAAAGCCCTTACCCAAGGCATCGCGGGTGGGATCCATCAACGTGCAAACGCGCTGTTTTTGGTACTCCCGCAGGACGTGCCAATCGACATCGGGCATGCACAATTCATGGCTGAAGCCGACGATGAGACCCACGACCAACGCCCCCATGAGCACAGGTGGCATGATGAGCCACCAGTTCAAACCTGCAAAGAAGATGACAAACAAACCCGAGGCCAAGACCAGCAAGGACGTGCCTAAGTCAGGCTGTTTCAAGATCAGGGCAAAGGGGATCAACAACAAGCCACCTGCGACCACAAAGTCGATGGGACGCAGTTGACCTTCTCGACGTTGAAACCACCACGCCAACAACAAAGGCATCGCAATTTTCATGATCTCGCTGGGTTGGATGACGATGCCAATATTCACCCAGCGTGTGGCCCCTTTTTTGGTGATGCCAAACAAGGCCACGGCCATCAGCAAGGCAACACCCGCCAAATAAAGAGGCATCGCAAACTGCATCAAGCGTTGCGGTGGTACTTGCGCGACGACAAACACCACGCCTGCCGCGATCAACATATTGCGACCATGATCGATAAACCGAGTGCCGTGGTCATAGCCAGCCGAGTACATATTGACCAAACCAACCGTACACAACAAGAGCACGGCAAGCATCAAGCCCAGATCAAACCCTCTAAAAAGAGGCAGCACCCGCTGCAATAGCGAGGGTTTGTCAAATACAGTAGCCATTCAATCCAATATAAATCAAAGTGTTCAATTGATATTTGACACCGTACCTGTCAAGTCATTTTCTCTCAAGAGAACGCATTCAGGGGCGTGTACAAACCGACTATTATCCGTGGCACTGGTGGCTTCACCGAGTTCCATTTTCTTGATTTGTACTTGTCATGCGTGCGCTCACCACTCATTTGCTGTATCTCCACGGGTTTCGTTCGTCACCTCAGTCGATGAAAGCACGCAAAGTGATGGCGTGGTTGGCTCAACATCGGCCCGATGTGCAGGCGTGGTGTCCGCAGTTGCCGCCATCGCCCACGCAGGCCATGCAGATGGTGGCCGAGCGGCTGGCGCATTGGCCCGACGAAGGCGTGGCGGTGATGGGATCGTCGCTGGGTGGGTTTTATGCAACTTGGGTGGCCGAGCGTGTGCCTGCGGGCGCGCGTGCCCAGTTGGCGCTCATCAACCCTGCCGTCGATCCGGCCCGTGACTTGAGCCGCTACATTGGCGAGCACACGTCATGGCACGACCCCGAAGACCGTTTCTTCTTCCGGGCTGAGTTTGTCGATGAGCTGCGCACGCTCTACTGCACCCACCTACATCGTCTCACGCGCTATCAAATTTGGGCTGCTACGGGCGATGAGGTCTTGGACTGGCGAGAAATGCAGGCCAAATACACGGTTTGTTCTCATTTGCCGGCCCCCGCCGGTTTGCACCTCGTCCCCGGCCCGGATCATGCTTTATCTGACTTTGATTTGTACTGGCCACTCATGGCCCAGCATTTGGGGCTGCTGGCCTAAAAAAGACGCTCTAACAACAACACGCTGAAAAAGCCCAAGGCGGCCAGCACCAACCATTTCATCGCCAGCAGGCCAAAGCGCCGATACTTCACCTCGCCTGTGGCGGCGTAAAACATCATCGACACCACAATCAGCACCACCATCAGGATCATGACTGCACGAAATACCAACATGGAATGTCCTTCTTCAACTGCGCTTGTCACTTGCTTGTGAAAAGCTGCACTATAAAACCAAGTCTCTATGCCCCTCTTGATTCCATCTTGATCATTTATGAACGTCTTTGATCGCCGCCCCCCGCCTGTGGAAGTGGCTTTGCTTGCCAGCGTGTTCGTCATTGCGGCGTGTGGTTTGTTGTACGAGCTGGCGGCGGGAGCCTTGGCGAGCTATGTACTGGGCGATTCGGTCTTGCAGTTTTCCACCGTCATCGGGACGTACTTGTTTGCAATGGGCATCGGCTCGTATCTCTCGCGGTTTTTTGAGCGTCAACTGCCCGCCCACTTTTTACGCATTGAGCTGCTAGTGGCCTTGATCGGCGGCAGCTTGCCCGCGCTCTTGTTTTTGGCCCATGCCTATGTGCCGGGCAGTTTTCGTGTCTTGCTCTACGGCATGGTCATGCTGGTGGGGACGATGGTCGGCCTAGAAATCCCCTTGGTCATGCGGATTTTGAAACGCAACACGGTCTTAAAAGACTTGGTGTCGCAAGTCTTGACCTTTGATTACTTGGGCGCATTGGCGGTGTCGGTCGCCTTCCCCTTGGTGCTGGTGCCGCAATTGGGTTTGGTGCGGGCGGGGCTGCTGTTTGGGCTGATGAACGCCAGTGTGGCGGTTTGGGCTTTGTGGTTGTTTCGTCATGAGCTGCGCCACTTCAAAGCGCACGCCACCGCTTGCGCCCTGACCATCGGTGCTTTGGGCGTGGCCTTTGCCCAAGCCGATGGCATCACCACCCATGCCGAGCACAAGTTTTATGCCGACACGGTGGCTTACGCCGTCCATTCGCCGTATCAGCGCATCGTCGTCACGCACAAGCCCGGCGAAGGCAAAGTAGGGCATCGCCTGTTTTTGAATGGCAATTTGCAGTTTGCCGAGCGCGACGAATACCGCTATCACGAGGCACTGGTGCATCCCGCCATGCTCGCCCACGGCGCACCGCAGCGCGTGGCGGTGCTGGGCGGGGGCGA
>DLPA01000036.1:0-2317 GCA_002479815.1 bacterium UBA7470
CATCAACTGCGAACCCCGCTGGCGGGCTTGCAGGCCCAAATTGAGGCATGGAGCCAAGCCGCTCACGACACCGCAGACGAGCCACATTTGCGCTTACCCAAAGAGCAGATTTTTCATTTGCGCGATGCCAGTCGGCGAACCACCCAATTGGCAAATCAGTTACTCGCCTTGTCACGGGCCGATGCCACCACCGCTGCCACCACGCCCATGCACTGCGTCGATGTGCAAACGCTGTGCGAAAACGTGCTGGCGCTGTACTTGGATCAAGCGGCCCACAAGCACATCGACCTTGGCTTAGAGGTCAGTCCCGCCCAAGTGCTCGGGCACGAGTGGCTGCTGCGTGAGTTGCTCATCAATCTGGTGGACAACGCCATCAAGTACACCCCTGCCCACGGCCATGTGACCTTGCGATGTGCGGCCTTGCCACCCGAGCAGGGCATGGCAGTCTTGGAAGTGCAAGACAACGGCCCCGGCATCCCGCCTGACGAATACAGCCGCGTCACCCAACGCTTTTACAGAGTACAAGGCACGACGGCCACTGGCAATGGCTTGGGTTTGGCCATTGCCAGCGAAATCGCCCGTACCCACCATGCCGAGCTGCATTTGGAGTCGGCGCATCCGGGGCTGCACGTCCGCGTGGTGTTCACCGCCCAAACAGAGCGGGGTTGGCCTGTTTGAGTATGTTGATATTGATAAAAAATGTAGTAAAAAAAGTGAGCTGCTTACGCAATTAAATAAAGGGTTATATCTGATTTTATATTTAAAAAATCGTCAAAAAACATAAAAAATCAGCCTTCCCATCCTTCTGAAGGCCGTATTCAGTCCGTTCTGACCGTGATGGAAAGCTTTTTTCAAAGAAAAAACGGTTTTTTTATAATTCAATTTCGTCAGTACAGTTGATAAGACTGCGTAAGCAGCTCACTTTTTTTACTATCATTGATGAAGTCTGCCCAGCGTTAACCTTGCACCGTCCCTTGGGTCAGGGACAGCAGTTGGCGCAACGAGAGGGCAATGTCTTGCGCCGATTGCATCAGGCCGGACAGCAGGCCGTTGCTGCGCTCGAAGGGGCCAAAGTCCACCAGTTTGAGGGTGGGATGCTGGGCCATGAGGGTTTCTATCGTGCCGTTGGCATCGATCAGCCCGAGCTTCAAGGCTTCTTGGCCGCCCCACACTTCGCCGCTGGTGTAAGACTCGGGCGCTTGGCTGAGTTTGCCCGCGCGACGCTCTTTCAGCAGTTCTGCAAACTGCCGACCCAATTCATCGACCAGCGCCTGCGCTTTGGCATCGCCTTCGGGGGTGCTGGGTTCAAAGGGATTGAGCATGCTTTTGAGCTTGCCGGAGGCGTAGCTTTTGGCTTGCACATCAAAGCGTTCCAGCACTTTGTGGACGTTCCACGCCATCAGCACCGCGCCTATCGACCCGACCAGCGAGTATTTGCCCGCCACGATCTCATCTGCCGACAGCGCGACCATGTAGCCCGCTGACGCGCCTAGGTTGCCAATGACGGCTTGGATGGGCTTTTTGTGCTTTTCGCGCAAATGGGCGACGGCATCGCTGATGCGCTCGGCCTCGACGGGTGCACCGCCGGGGGAGTCGATGTAGAGCAGCACGCGCTCGACCTTGGGGTCTTCAAAGGCTTTTTCCAGCGCGGCAGTCACTTTGTCGGCAGAAGCCAATTTGGAGGTGGCGCTGATTTGCCCTTCCACCTTCACCAAGGCCACCGAAGGCTCTTTGGCGCGTGCCCCGCTGCCGATGCCCATGAGCCGCGCCCCCGTGACGGCATAGGCCGCGACCGAGGCGACGACCAGCAAGGCCACCATCGCACGGCGAAACTGGGCGGCACGACGCAGCTCGGCTTCGCGCCGCTGCACGTCCAGCACAAAGGCTTTTGCCAGCCCGACCATCGCTTGCTGCGGGTCTTGCACCGGCTCCATCAACAAGGCTTCGACGGGATCGCTGTGCTTGCGACGCTGTGCCCACCAGTTTTTAATTTTCTCCAAAGGCTGCCACATACTCATCACTCCTAAAAAATAAAGCTGCTTGCTGGGGTGTACAAGCGACGGCACAAGCTTAACAAAGCGGGCAAGGCCGGATTGGGGTTGGAGTCGCGCCAGACGCAGCGAGTTTCATAGGGCAAGGTGCTGGCTTGCAAAGGCAGAAAAACCACCCCACTGAGGCCCGAGCGTTGCAGGGCTTGCGGCACGAGCGCCACGCCCATGCCTTGCGACACCAGCGACACCACGCTGAGCCAGTGCCGCAATTCGTAGCGTTCGGCGGGCTGCCAACCGGCTTGCAAACACAGGTGCAAGATGCGGTC
>DLPA01000036.1:2392-3428 GCA_002479815.1 bacterium UBA7470
GATGCGGTCGTGGTAGTCGGGCGAGACTTCGCGGGACACCAAGGCCAGCGGCTCATCACGCAACATCGACAAAGCCATCTCGCTATGATTTTTAGCCATCGAATGCGCCGCAGGCACGCACAACACCAAGGGCTGACGGGCGACCAGCAGGTGTTGCAAGCCCGAGGGCACGGCGGTGGCGTGGACAAAGCCCACATCCAAGCGGTCTTGCAAAATCTCTTGCCATTGCTCGCTGGAGCTGAGTTCGCGCAGCACCAAGCGCAGCCGAGGATGGGTGTGGCGAAATTGTTTCAGCAGCTCTGGCAGGCCGCGATACAGCATCGTGCCCACGAAGCCCACTGATAAATGGCCGATCACGCCTTGCTCGGCATCGCGGGCGACTTGTATGGCGAGCTGTGTACGCTCCAACAAGGCTCGCGCTTGGGGCAAGAGGGCGTGTCCTGCAGCGGTGAGTTGCACCGATTTGCTGTTGCGTACAAACAAACGTGCCCCAATGCTCGCTTCTAGCTGCTGAATTGCGACACTCAAAGGCGGTTGCGACAGCGCCAGCCGTTGCGCGGCGCGTCCAAAATGCAGCTCCTCGGCCAAGGCCAAAAAGCAGCGCAAATGCCGCAGTTCCATGCGTTCGTTCATGATTCGCCATACCTATCAAAGCATCTGGTAATCATATTGGACAAAAATCGTTGCTGCTTGGACAATGGCGCTGACAGCACGCTTTTTGATGTTGAATTTTTGAACCGGAGACTTTATGAAGCCCAGTTTTGTGTGGAACGATCCCTTTTTATTGACCGAACAATTGAGCGACGACGAGCGTGCGATTGCCGAAGCTGCGCATCAGTTTTGCCAAGACAAGCTGCAAACCCGCGTGCTGCAAGCGGCTCGCCACGAGCATTTCGACCGCGAGATCATGAACGAGTTTGGCGCACTGGGCTTGCTGGGCTGCACCATTGAAGGCTACGGCTGTGCGGGGCTGAACTATGTGAGCTATGGGCTGGTGGCCCGCGAGGTGGAACGGGTGGACAGCGGCTACCGCAGC
>DLPA01000046.1:0-332 GCA_002479815.1 bacterium UBA7470
TGACATCCAAAATCGCCACTTTCACACCCAAGCGGGCCAACTCGCGGGCGGTGGCCTCGCCCAAGCCTGAAGCGCCTCCAGTGACGAGGGCGGCGTGTCCTGCAATGTTCATGATGAATGTCCTATCTTGCTATTTAATTTATATCTGCTTACGCAATTAAATAAAGGGTTTGATGCCATTTTTATTGCAAATATCAAGCGGCCTGAGGGTTTTCCAGCAGCACAGCGATGCCTTGACCGCCGCCCACACAGGCCGAGGAAATGCCCCAACGGATGCCGCTGCGCTGCATTTCACGCGCCAGCGTCAGCGTCAAACGCACGCCGGTACACGC
>DLPA01000046.1:555-2505 GCA_002479815.1 bacterium UBA7470
CCGCTGCGCTCCAGCAAGATGCGAATGGCGGGCGCAGGGCCTATGCCCATGATTTCGGGAGGCACGCCCGCCACAGCCGCGCCCACGACGCGGGCCAGCGGTGCTTTGCCTTGCGCTTTGGCATACGCGCCGCTGGTGATGACGCAAGCGGCGGCGGCATCGACCAAGGCCGAGCTGTTGCCGCCCGTTTGTACGCCGCCTTCAAATACGGGCTTGAGTTTGGCTAACACCTCGATGGGGGAAATGCGCGCGTGGGTGTCGGTGCTGACTTCGGTGATCTTGCCTTGCAGCTTGATGCCGCGTGGCTTGTAGCCTGCCAGCTCAAACTTTTCGGTGATGACGGGTACGATCTCTCCGGCATGAAAACCGTTTTGCTGCGCGGCAACGGCCTTGGCAAACGAGGCGCTGGCGAACGCATCCACGTCCTCGCGGCTGATGCCGTATTTTTTGGCGAGGTTTTCAGCCGTTTGGATCATATTGATCCCGGCGGCGGGGTCTTTCAAGGCTTCCCACATATAGTCTTTGAAGCCGACGGGAGCGCCGAGTTTGAAGCCGGTGCGGTGGTCGAACGCGGCAATCGGGTTGCGCGTCATGCTTTCCGTGCCCACGACCAAAGCGGCCTCGCACGCGCCGCCTTGAATCTGCTCGCCCGCTTGGCGAAACAGCTCAAAGCCCGTGCCACAAATGCGTTGCGCCATCAGCGCGGGCACTTCGACGGGCACTCCGGCATACAGCCCAATGTGGCGGGGCAAGAAAAATTGATCGAAGTCGCCGGGGGCCATGTTGCCTGTGATGACCGAACCGATGTCGGCAGCCGCCACACCTGTGTGAGCCAAGGCGGCGCGTGCGGCCTTGATGCCCAAGTCGGTGGGGGAGATGTGGCCCAATGCGCCACAGTAATCGACCATCGGGGTACGCAAGCCGCCCAGCAGCCATACGTCGTCAAACGAAGAGAAAAAACCGCGTGGGGTGCTGCTTGTGCTCATGGTGGGCACGTCCTTTATGCGTCAAAAGTCAAGATTGGGGTTTGAGAATGTGGTGCAGCGCATCGCTGTGCAGCTTTTCCACGGTATCGGCGCGGTGCGAGAGCACGGCGCGTTGGTTGATGGAGCCTTTGTCGGTGATCTCGCCTCGGTCGATGGTGGGCGGGTCGGCCAGCAAGCACAGGCGGGCAATGTGGGTGGCGCTGCCCGTGGCGGTGGCAGCCAGTTTGTTGACCACGGTTTGGAAGTGGGCCAACACCGGCGCACTTTCGACCACATCGTGCATCGACGCATCGGCAGGCAAGCCACTCAGCGCACGAATGGC
The DNA here is from genome assembly GCA_002479815.1 of bacterium UBA7470. Lineage (GTDB taxonomy): Bacteria > Pseudomonadota > Gammaproteobacteria > Burkholderiales > Burkholderiaceae_C > UBA2334. The sequence continues at coordinate 1,864 of DLPA01000046.1, forward strand.
GGGGGTGGGAAACACCATCGCCCCGATTTCTTTCAGATTGAGGCCCGTCAGCACCACGTCTTGAATGTAGGGTGCTCCAGTGGCGATGATCTTGCCGCGCAAAGGCCCGACACTGACAAACGTGCCCGTGGCGAGTTTGAAGTCTTCGGCGATGCGCCCGTCAAACTTCAAGCCTTGATGGGCATCGGTTTCGTCGATCCACTTCACCGCATCGCCAGAATGGAAATAGCCTTCGTCGTCAAAGGCGTTGGCGGTTTCTTCAGGCGCACGCCAGTAGCCGGGCGTGATGTTGGGGCCACGATAGCGCACCTCGGTTTTGCCGTCCATGTCCACCAGTTTGACTTCCATGCCCGGTGTGGGCACGCCCAAATCGCCCGCCTTGACGTTCGGGCTGGTCACGAACAGGCCAAACGGCCCCGATTCGGTCATGCCCAAGCCCGAGGTCATGACGATGCGCTGACCGATTTCCTGCTCCTCGCTCTCGTACAAGCTGTCCCACACCGGCTGGGCCAAGGCCGCGCCTGCATAGAAAAACATCTTCACCCGCGACAAGAAATTGCGACGCAGCGCCCGCCCTTCATCGGTGGGGGCTTTCATGGCGTTGGCAATGGCTTCAAAGCCTGTGGGGACGTTGAAATACAC
>DLPA01000046.1:2625-2889 GCA_002479815.1 bacterium UBA7470
GTAGAGCGTGCCGCCGTGGTAGAGCACCATGCCAAAGTTGTGGTTGCCGCCAAAGGTGTGGTTCCAAGGCAGCCAGTCCACCAGCACCAAGGGTTCCTCGGCCAGTACGGGCATGGACTGCACCATCTGCTGCTGGTTGGCACACCACATCCGCTGGGTGTTGATGACGGCCTTGGGCAGCTTGGTCGAACCCGAGGTGAACAAAAATTTCACGATGGTGTCCGGCCCCGTCGCCGCCATCGCAGCATCCACGGCTGGCGTGTC
>DLPA01000046.1:3058-8479 GCA_002479815.1 bacterium UBA7470
CCGGGCGTGACGGTGCGCAAGACATGGCGCAGCTTGTCGTAATCGGTGCTGATGAGCGAGTAGGCGGGCGAAGTCGGCACAAACGGCACACCCGCCACCATACAGCCCAGCGCCATCAAAGCGTGTTCGATGCTGTTTTCGCTGAGGATGACCACGGGGCGCTCGGTGCTCAATCCGCGCTGGATCAAGCCTTGGGCGATGCGACGTGCCGTCGCCCATGCGTCGCGGTAGTTGACCCGCACCCAGTCGCCCGTGCCGCCACCGGCCAAGGCTTGACGGCGAGCGATCCATGTCTGTTCAGGGCGGGTGTTGGCCCAGTGTTGCACGCGGTCGGTCAAGCGGGCGGGAAAGGCGTGCAGGGGCTGCTCGGCCACCATGTAGTGCGTGCCTGCGACACCATCGCGCAAGGCCACACGAGTCACGCCGAAGGTCAAAGGCCGAAAAGGGGCAGGGGTGCTCATCGCTTGTCTCCTGTGGATATGTATATCTGTATGTCTATGAAACGATGAAACGAGGCTTAGGCTTTTTGCACCTTGGCGGCACGGCCTTCTAAGAAGGCACGCACACGCTCTTTGGCTTCGGGAGCGGCTTGGGCGATGGAGGAAATCAGCGCTTCGGTGAAGAAGCCATGATCGGCAGGTTGCTCGGCAATGCGCGGCAAGGCGTGCATGAGCGCGTAGTTGGTCAAAGGGGCGTTGGTGGCGATGCGGGTCGCCAATTCCATCGCTTTGTCCAAGGCCGTGCCAGCAGAGACGAGGTATTGCGCCAGCCCAATCCGCTCGCCATCGACGGCGTTATAGACGCGCCCTGTGAGCATCATGTCGGTCATGCGAGCCGCACCGATGAGCTTGGGAATCCGCACCGAGCCGCCGCCGCCGACAAAAATGCCGCGTGTGCCTTCAGGCAAAGCAAAAAATGTGGATTCGTCCGCCACTCGGATGTGGCAAGAACTCGCCAGCTCTAAGCCACCGCCCACCACCGCGCCATGCAAAGCCGCCACGACAGGCACATTGCCGCTTTGAATGGCATCCAAGGCCACATGCCACATCCGGGAGTGATGGATGCCTTCGCCCGCATCGCGCTCTTGCAACTCGGACAAGTCCAAGCCCGCGCAAAAGTGGTCGCCCTCGCCATGAATCACCGCCGCACGCGCTTCACGCGGCAGGTTTTGGAAGGTGTCGCGCAAAGCCAGAATCAGGCCATCGCTCAAAGCGTTGCGCTTGGTCGGACGACACAGCCGCACCACGGCCACTTGGTTGTGCATGGTCAGTTGCACGGCATCAAAACCGATCGGTGTGGAAGGGAGATTCATGGTTACAAGTAGTTTGAATGAAAAACCATTTAAGGTTACTTTTAATAACTATTTTGAACATCAAAAATACTGCGTGCACTAGAACAAACCCTAAACAGAACGACGATGACGCGTCAAAAAGCCATTGTTCCCAAGTACGGCCCCCTCACACAGACAGACCTGTTTTTGAGTATCAAAATAGATTCACGCTCAGCGAAAACTGCGTCACCAGCTCACTTTTTTGATGATGGCAATGGCTGCTCAAGAGCACATCCCACCTTTGTTTAGAAAACAACGACACAATAACGATCTTCTTTTCATCGCTCTATGTCGTTCAACGAAAGAGGTCGCCTTTTTATGTCTCACTTGACCCCACGCCATGCCCTTGCTGTCGCCATTGCCTTGCTGACGGCGCAGGCGACAAGCGCACAAACCGCCCGCATGGATGCCAGTTTGTCCTTGGTGGCCGGACAACCCTCGGCAGCTGCCGCTCGTATGCTGCCCCGAGGCGTTGTCAACAACACTGCGACTCAAAGCACGGTCGCCGCCACCATCCGTTTCACAGGTGACCCCTTGCCTGCGTTGCGTGCTCTGGGGGTGCGCATCGGTTCGGTCAGCGGCAATATCGCCACAGCCGACATTCCTTTATCCCAATTGAATGAAGTTTCGCAAGTTCCCGGTGTGGTGTTTGTCGAAGCAGCAAAACCCATGCCCAGTCGTCTGTCCGCGAGTGTCCCTGCAACAGGAGCCACGTCCTTGCGTACAGGGCAACCGTTGGCATGGACGGGGGCCACAGGCGCAGGAGTCATTGTCGGCGTGGTGGATGATGGGCTGGATTTTCGGCATCAAGATTTTCGCAATGCCGATGGTACAACCCGTTTGTTAGGCTTGTGGGATCAACGCGCGACCGCGCAAGGCACGCCACCCAAAGGCTTCGATTACGGTCATGAATGCACCACCACTTTGCTGAATCAGGCCATTACTGAAGGCAAATCATCGACGGCTTGTAGCCAGCCCTCGACCGGTAACCACGGTACACACGTCGGTGGCATCGCCGCAGGCAATGGGCAGGCCACGGGCAATGGTATGCCCGCGTTCCGCCATATCGGCATGGCGCCGATGGCCGACATCATTGCAGCCAACTCCATCGGCGGCGGTGTGCAAGCCAGCAATGCCGTCATTGATGGCATCAACTACATCAAGGCCAAAGCCCAAGCCTTGGGCAAACCCGCTGTGGTGAACTTGTCCTTGGGCAGTTACTTCGGCAACCGTGACGGTACGTCCAACTTTGAAACCGCCATCACCAACGCCACCGGCCCGGGATTCATCATCACCGCTGCCGCAGGGAACGAGGGGGCGGATCCCATTCGCATTGATGCAGACTTGGCCGAGGGCGGCTCTGTCACCGTCGGCTACAAAGTACCCGGCAGACAAGGCCAGCGCGTCGAGATTTGGTATCCCAGTACCAAAGAGTGGTCAGTGCAAGTCACCAGCGAGGGCTGCACGACAGACGTCGTACCCATCAACACACCTTCTTACACCACAGATACCGCTTGTGGTTTGGTGGGCATTTCCAACAACGCACCCAACCCTGTCAACGACGACCGCCAAATTCTGATTCAGTTGGGTGAATCGGCCAGCGGCAAAGGCCCGGCGGGCGATTGGCAGATCAAGGTCATTTCCGTCAAAGGAGCAGGCCCAATCAGCATGACCGGGGGGGAAGACAGCAACGGCGGCGTGTTTACCACCAATGTCAAACCGGTGACCACTCAAATTCTGACCGATACCTGTTCTGCCACAGGCGCGATTTGTGTGGGGGCTTCTGTCACGCGCCAAGAATGGACGACCTTAGGTGGTCAAACCACCACCAACACCAACCACGGCCCGATTGGGGATGTGGCGATCTTCTCTAGCCGTGGCCCGCGCCGCAATTGCAGCAATTTAGAAAAATGCCCCCCAGTCGCCAAACCAGAAATCCTGGCCCCCGGTGCGATGATTATGTCGGCCTTGGGTCATGACGTGACCGTCAAAGAAAACTCCAAAAACGATGTCGATGCCAGTGGTGTGCACATTGCTTACAACGGCACGAGCATGGCCACGCCTCACGTCAGTGGTGCCATTGCTTTGTTGCTGCAAAAAAATCCCAAACTGACCCCCGCCGACGTGCGTAAGCTGCTGTTTGGTCACTTACAAACCACCAACTACACACCGAAAAACCTGCCGGTATATGACCCTGCTGTGTCCAACCCCGCCAATGCGGACGTGGCCTGGGGCTACGGCATGATGGACATTGCCAAAGCCTACGCCGCCTTGGGCAGTTCAGGTGGAACCACCCCCAACCTCACCAATGGGGACATCACGCCTCAGATCGCAGGCGATGCCAGCAGTGGTGTGACAGTGGGTGCAATCATCACCCCAAGCGCTGGTGACATGGGCAAACCGCTACAAACCTTCGTCGTTGTGGCGCTGCCCAATGGCTTGTTGTTTGCCAACAGTCAGGGGAACTGGGTTCCTTTGGCCATGCCCATTCCGGCCTTCAGTGAAATCGCCTCTGCCAGCGGCCCTATCAATGTCCAAGTCTTGAACAACCTCAAGTACGCGGGTGCGGGCTTGGGCGGCACGATGGTGTTCGTGGGCTATGGCACGGATGCCGCGCAGATGATTGCCCAGCAAAGATTCAAGCTCATCTATACCTTGAGTAACTGATACGCAAGGTGCAAGATGCACGAGGGCTTCAGTGCCCCGTGCGGGCCAAATAGCGTTTGCGCCAGAACAGAGCCACCAGTGAGAGGGCAATCAACACCATGCTGGACACGGCCCACCACAGTCCATCGGCTTGGTGAATCAAGGGCAGAAATTCAAAGTTCATGCCAAAAAAGCCCGTGATGAGGTTGAGCGGCAAAAAGATGGCGGTGATCGCCGTCAAGGCTCGCATGGTGTCGTTGGTGCGGTTGCCCTGCACACTGAAGTGCATTTGCACCGCTGTTTCTGCACTGCGCTCTAGTCGATCGACATGATGGATGACGCGCTCGATGTGCTCCAACACATCACGCGAACGCACCAGCAACAGCTCGCGCTCGCGCTGGCCTTGCTCAGTGCTGGGTGCGGGCCAGGTTTTAACGGCCTCAATCCAGTCTTGAATGGCGGCTCGTTGGTCTTCGCACACTTCATCCAGAATGTGCAGCGACAAGCGCGTGTCCAGCATCGAACGCCAGTCGTAGAATTTTTTGCGCGTGTCCAATAAGGCTTCTTGCCAGCGGTCTAAATCGCGGGTCAGCTCACGGCGCAGCTCCAAATAACCATCGACCATGTAATTGACCACCCGCAACATCAAATCCGCCGGATCGACGGGCAGGCGGCTGGCTCCGTTGCGCACGCCCAAGCCGTTGGTAGACGAAAGCAGGCGTTCGGCATACGCATCGCGCACCGCACAGTTGGCAGGGTGAACCGACAAGAGCACCCGGTCAAACACTGCAAACCCCACCGGATGGGTGTTGATGCGCCGCAGCACCTGCGGCACGCTTTTGCGGTTGGACTCGTGCAACGGCTCGCCCGGTTGCGTCAAATCGGTATCGGTCTGCGCCGCCGCCAAGCGCCGAAACACCAGCACGTCATACGCCGAGGTGTAATCGTGATGCGAGGGCAGTTGGTTATTGAGCAAGTCTGAGACGTGCAAATCGACCAAGCCCCCGCCACACAGGGTGTGCAGCATGGTTTGAAGGTGCGGCAAGGTGACCTCAAACTCGCGCCGCGTCACACTCACCCACAAATACCCCCCGTCAGCAGGCAAGGCCGTCGGGTAATCTTCCCTCAACTCAGTCGCAATGCCCGCCATGATTTGAAATACACGCACGGCCAGAGTCCTTTATGAAAATGGCGGGTGGCGCTTGATTGAAAAGCGCCATCCGTTGTTATTTTTGTATCAATTTCGCCGCATCACGCGCAAAGTAGGTCAGCACGCCATCAGCCCCGGCGCGTTTGAAGCCCAGCAAGCTTTCTAGCATCACCGCGTCGTGATCGAGCCAGCCGTTTTGGGCGGCGGCTTTGAGCATGGCGTACTCGCCTGAGACTTGGTAGGCAAAGGTAGGCATTTGGAATTGGTCTTTGACGCGGCGCACCACGTCCAAGTA
>DLPA01000046.1:8606-8740 GCA_002479815.1 bacterium UBA7470
GCCTCGTCGGTGTTGGCGGGGTCCATTTGATAGACCTTTTTGTTCGCCTTGCCCAAATTCGCCGCCGACCCCACCGCATCCCGAAACGGCCCGTAAAACGCGCTGGCGTACTTGGCGCTGTAGGCCATGATGCG
>DLPA01000046.1:8797-9201 GCA_002479815.1 bacterium UBA7470
TTGGCGCTGTAGGCCATGATGCGCGTGTGTACCAGCCCTTCGGCTTCCAAGGCTTGGCGTATCGCACCGATGCGCCCGTCCATCATGTCGGACGGGGCCACGATGTCCACCCCCGCCCGCGCTTGCGTGAGGGCTTGCTGCACCAGCACTTCGACGGTGGCATCGTTCATGATGTAGTTGGCCTCGTCCAACAAGCCGTCTTGACCGTGACTGGTGAAGGGGTCGAGGGCCACGTCGGTCATCACGCCCAACTCGGGAAACCGCACCTTCAACTCGCGCACCACACGCGGCACCAGACCATCGGGGTTCAGGGCTTCACGGCCATCGGGCGTTTTCAGGCGGGCATCGATCACCGGAAACAAGGCCATCACCGGAATGCCCAAGGCCACGCATTCTTCGGCCAC
>DLPA01000046.1:9318-23932 GCA_002479815.1 bacterium UBA7470
TCGCGGCGATTCGCGCCGTCCAGCACAAAGACGGGATAGATCAAATCATGCGCCGTGAGGCGATGCTCGCGCACCAAATTGCGGGTGAACGCATCCCGACGCAGACGACGCGGACGGGCAGCAGGGAAAGAGGGGAGGAAAGGTAGAGAGGTCATGCCCCGCATTTTGACAAACTTCTGTTTTGGCTTGGGCATTCAGTATTGAATTAATAGCAAAAAAAGTGAGCTGCTTACGCAATTAAAACAGGTAATTCAGCTATTTTCATTCTTAACAAGGGGGGGTATTTTTCAAAAAATTGTCCCTATATCATCTAAAACTCTTTTTTGAGCTGCGCGCAGACCAGTTGGAAGATTTTTTCTGATACTTTTGAGATTTTTTATATTAAAAAAATGGCTTTATGCTTTATTTTGTTTGCATAAGCAGCTCATCTTTTTGGCTATTATTTTTCTTGTAGATGCAGTTCAATCAAGCAAATGTGGTCGTCTGGCGCTTCTTCTACGTCGGGTTGTTCCGTAAAGCCCAGGCGTTCGGCGAGGTGGCGCATGGCGGTATTGGTGCGCAGAACGGTGCCGATCAGGCGGCGTGTACCGCGCTGGCGCAGGTGGGCAATGAGGGCCTGCATCAGTCTGCGACCAATGCCGCCGTGTTTTAAATCGCTGCGAACGATCACGCCGAATTCGGCGGTGTCGTTGTCGGGGTCGATCATGGCCCGCGCCGTGCCTAGGGTCGCTTCAATGCCGTCTTCGATGACGGTGGCAATCAAGGCCATCTCACGCGCGTAGTCGATTTGTGTCAGGCGAGCCAATTCGCTGTGGTCGATGGTGCGGCGGCTGTGGAAAAGTCGCATACGGATGTCTTCAGGGCTGAGACGACACAGAAAGGCCAGGTGCTGTGCCTCGTCCTCGGGCCGTATGGGACGCAAGGTGAGCGTTTGACCGTGCCAGTCTTGGGTCTGCACCAACGCATCGGGGTAGGGCTGAATGGCAAACCGGGTCATCCCCGGGGGCTTGGTCGCACCCAGGCAGGGGCGCAGACTGAGGTGCGCCTGAGACACGCTCCATGTCTGTTCGTGCACGCTCAGCCACAGATCGGCTGCGTCGCACAGCGGTACGTCCAGCAAAAATTGCGACAAAGCGGCCCATGCCTGCGCCAGGCGTGTGGCGTTTGATGGCTCCAGCTGCAAAGGGGCCAAAGCGGTGGCAGCCAGGGCGGTGTTCAAAGGGGGCAAGGCCAAGGCGTAACGCGCTTGTGTGACATCGTCCATCCCCCAGCAACTCAAACCCAAGATGGGGCCGAAGATGGCATCTGTGCGAACGTGGAGGGCGATACGGCGTGATGACGTGTCTGGCGGTCCCGCCGCCACCGTCCAACCTGCGGTCTGCAACAGGGCCAAGGCCATCTCACCCTCGACCACTGCGGGGTGTGCTTCTTCTGGGTCTGTGGGTGCAGGCAAGCAAGCTGCGAGTTGTTGGTGCAGGGTTTGTGTATCGCACACATGGTGTGCGTGGTACGCAGGGGTTTGCAACAGTTGTTGTTGGTGACGGCGGTGGGCGTGCAGCAGGTGCCAAGCGCGTAAGGCCGCTTCAGGGGTCGGAAAATCAGGAATGCCCGCCTCCCGCCACTGGCGGCGTGCCTGCGCGACACTGGCCTCGCCCAGCCAGCACCCCCACACACGCAAGGGCTGGGTGCGCACCCAAGGCAATAAATGTGCGGCCAGTGCAGTGGTGGCAGCTTCGTCCATCAAAGGCGCATACAGCCAGAGCACGATGGTGCTGGGGTCGGCTTGCAGTTCGGTGTGCAAAGCCGTCGTGATCGCGTCCACCGAGGCATCATCGGGCAAGACCACAGCCTGTGCGGGTACATTGGCATGTGCAGCGGCCTGACAAGCCAAGGCTGCCAAACCTTCGCTGCTGGTCAGTACGCACAGGCTTTGCGCGGGTGTGTCGCGGCAGCGGGCCAAAATTTCAGCCGCCAACAGCAAATCGGGCAAAGTGGGCACGCGCAACATCCCTGCGCGGGCCACAGCGGCGTCAAACACAGCGTCCACCGGAAAAGGCTGCGTCCATGCGGGCGGTCCGACCAAGCGGCTGGCCATTGGTGTGGAGCCGGGTTTGACCACGATGACGGGTTTATTGCGCGATGCCGCACGGCTGGCAGATAGAAATTTGCGCGCTTCTTCGGGTTGCTCCATATAGACCAAGATCGCACGGGTGCGTGAGTCGCTGCCCAAATGATCCAGCCAGTCGGACAAATCCACATCGGCCCGCTCGCCCAACATCACCACTTGTGAAAAGCCGATGCCACGCGCGCTGGCCCAATCCAGCATGGCGGTCGCCAAGGCGCTGGACTGAGACAGCAAGGCCAGCTCACCGGGCAACGCGCCTAAGGGAGCCAAGCTGGCGTTCAGACCCAAATGCGGCACGATGAGACCGCTGCGGTTGGGGCCGAGCACACGCACGCGATGGCGTTGACCTGCATCCAACATGGCTTGACGCTGTTTGGCACTCATGCCTTGGCTCAATACCAAGACGGTGCGTGTGCCCATACGGGCCAACTCCGCCACCACGTCTGCCACCGCTGCGGGCGGGGTGGCGACGACGGCCAACTCAGGCGCTGCGGGCAGCTGGCGCAGTTTGTGAAACACCCGCACCCCGTCCAGCTCATCGTGGTGCGGATTGACGGGCCATAACACGCCCTCAAAAGAGCGGTACGAGCCATCCGCACACCGACAGCCTCGCCGCAACGCACGCCAAATGCGCTGTCCCAAGCGCCCTTCATGCGGCGACGCACCAACGACCGCAATCGAGTGGGGGGCAGAAAAAGTATCCAAGTGACGAATGCTCATACCGATATGCCCTTGTTCAATCCAACCAAACCGACGCAGAGCATACGATGCAGCGGGCTCTAATCGCCCCTCACTGAATGACGATTAGGGAGCCGCCTCAGTCATTGGGGGTTTGGCGTTTGTTTGGCTGCGGCTTTGGCCAGGCGTTTTTTCCGTGAACGGATGTTGAGAAACTCCACCACCAGCGAGAAGCTCATGGCTGCGTAGATATAGGCTTTGGGGACGTGAACCTCAAACGCCTCGGCAGTCAACGCCATGCCCACCATCACCAAGAAGGCCAAGGCCAGCACTTTGACCGAAGGGTGGGCATCGACAAAATCACCAATGGGTTTGGCTGCAAACAGCATCACGCCGACAGAGGCAATCACTGCCGCCATCATCACGGACAAGTTGTCCACCATCCCAACAGCGGTGATGACCGAATCCAGCGAGAACACAATATCAATCACTCCAATTTGGCCGATCGTGCCCCAAAAGAGCCGATTGCCAGCTTGTTTGGCTGCCACACCATCGGTATTGACGGCTTCGGGGAGGCCGTCTTCCTCGCGGGCTTCGACCTCGACAAAAATTTCATGCGAAGCTTTCCACAACAAAAATGCACCGCCCAAAAACAGCACGATGTCGCGCCCGCTGATGCCTTGCCCGAACACATGGAACAGGTTTTCTTTCAATCCCATAATCCAGCTCAACGAAAAGAGCAAGGCCAGCCGCGACACCATGGCAAAGCCCAGCCCCAAGCGACGCGCCAAATCGCGCTTTTCGGGCGGCAAGCGCCCCACCAAAATCGAAATAAAGATGATGTTGTCGATGCCCAGCACAATTTCCAGTGCCGTCAGCATGGCAAATGCAATCCAGAGATTCGGGTCTAGTAAAAAGTCCATGAAATGACTGCTCCTTAATGTAAAAATTAGAAAAAAGTTTTTCAGTTTAAAAATCAACGACTGGCAAATCCTTCGTCTATTTCAGAAGATTTGTATGAGTTCGCCTTAGGATTCATTGACCGTCGAGAAAAACGAAGCGTGGCTCTGGCTTTTTGGAACGAATGCGCGCCCACACGCTTCGGGCTTAGAGCGACAATTCAGGCACTAGGCGCTGGGGTGTATGAACGGGCGTTCGTACCGATGGTGTCAAGGAGTGTGCAAAGTGGCTGCGTTCTTACGGGGCTTGTTGATGTGGATGCTGGGCTTGTGTGTGCTGGTGGGCGTGTTTGCGCTGCTGGTGTTTGGCTGGCTGGGGCTGAGTTTGCGGCGTTTGCTGCGTTGGATGCGTGGCCAACCACAACCCGTGTCCGAGTGGCAAGCGCTGCGCAACGCTGCCGCCACGGCTGTTTGGCAGCGGTACAAAAGCCGTCGTGAACAAGGCCGTGCGCCGGCTCGCGCTTCAGGCGCAGATGTGGTGGATGTGGACTTTCGGGAAGCCCCACGTTCAGCTCAAACACCAGAAGTGGGTCGCCTGCCGTCCTGAGCAGCGTGCGCTTCGCTTGTCAGGGGGAAGGTGATGGTGGCGGCCCATGCAGCCATCACCGCTGTTGAGGCCCCCTCAATACCGATCTGGCACCATCATGTGCGCGGGGACAGCTTGGCGCACGTAGTCTTCGTGGCGCTCACGCTCCGGTAGGGTCACGCCGGGGCGTTGAATTTCCACATAAGGCATCTGGTCTAGCAAGTGCGCGATGCAGTTGAGACGGGCCTTCTTCTTGTCGTTGGCTTGTACCACCCACCAAGGAGATTCAGGAATGTGGGTGCGCTCCAGCATCACTTCTTTGGCCTTGGTGTACAGCTCCCAGCGGCGGCGCGATTCCAAATCCATCGGGCTGAGTTTCCACTGCTTCAGCGGGTCGTGAATCCGTGCCAAAAAGCGCAGATGCTGTTCTTCGTCTGAAATGCTGAACCAGTATTTGATCAGTTGGATGCCCGAGCGCACCAACATTTTTTCAAATTCGGGCACGGTGCGGAAAAATTCCTCGTATTGCTCGTCGTCACAAAAGCCCATCACTTTTTCTACGCCGGCGCGGTTGTACCAACTGCGGTCAAACAAGACGATTTCGCCGCCTGCGGGCAAGTGGGTCACGTAACGCTGGAAATACCATTGCGTGCGCTCGCGGTCGTTGGGTGCAGGGAGAGCGACCACGCGGCACACGCGCGGGTTCAGGCGTTGGGTGATGCGTTTGATGACGCTGCCCTTGCCTGCTGCGTCGCGCCCTTCAAACAAAATCACCACTTTGTGCCCGGTGGCCACCACCCAGTCTTGCAGTTTGACCAACTCGCCTTGCAGACGAAACAACTCTTTGAAATAGGTACGACGGTCTTCGCGCAACAGGGCTTGGGCAGCAGGGTTGGGGTGGCTCAGCTCATCGACAAACTGGTCTTCAATCTCCAACTCCAGCTCTTCATCGTAGCCATCGGTCAAATCGTTGTGGATGCGACGCATCAATGACTCATTCGGATTCATAAGTGCCCTGCTTTTACGAACAACACAACAAAACTAAAACGAGCACTCTAGATGCGTGATATGACACGCGTATGACAATGAATTGACAATCAAAATCAATAGTAAAAAAAGTGAGCTGCTCACGCAATAAAATAAAAGACTTTGGCTTATTTAATCATCAAAAAAAGTCCGTTTTACATCAGGAATAAGCCCTCTACTCGTTCTAAAGGCTATTTCATGTGATTTTTTGACGCTTGAAAAGCTTTTTTCTCAAAAAATAACCTCTTTTTAAAGATCAAATAGCCTATAAGTCTTATTTTAATTGCGTAAGCAGCTCATATTTTTTACTATCTTTTTTACCAAGCCTGATGGCGTCAGCACACCAGGAGGAGGGCGCTCAATCGCCGCGCATGATCCAGCGTGCTGCTTTTTCGGCCATCATCAGCGTGGGGCTGTTGGTGTTGCCGCTGGTGATGGTGGGCATCGCGCCGGCATCGACCACGCGCAGGCCCTGAATCAGGCCGCCGCGCCCGTCGCGCACGCGCAGGTGCGCGTCCAGCACCGCAGCGGGGTTGGTATCCGCGCCCATGGCCGTCGTGCCCACGGGGTGAAAGATGGTGGTGGCGATGTCGCCCGCCAGCCGCACCAGCTCGTCGTCCGTTTGGTATTGCACACCTGGCTTATGCTCCTCGGGCTGAAAGCGGGCCAAGGCGGGTTGGGCGGCGATGCGGCGCGTCAGGCGCAAGCTGTCTACCGCCACTTGCTGGTCTTCGGGGGTGGCTAAATAGTTGGGTTGGATGGCGGGCGCATCGGCGAAATGCGGGCTGCGAATGTGAACCGTCCCTCGGCTGGTGGGATTGAGGTTGCACACGCTGGCCGTGAACGCCGGAAAACGGTGCAAAGGCTCGCCAAAGGCATCCAAGCTCAGGGGTTGGACGTGGTACTCGATGTTGGGCCATGCTTGGGTGGGATCGCTGCGCGTGAAGGCCCCCAGTTGGCTGGGTGCCATGCTCATCGGACCAGAACGCTTCCACGCATACTCCAGCCCGATTTTGGCCTTGCCCAGCCAAGAACTGGTCATCATGTTCAGCGTGTCTGCGCCTTGGACTTTGAACACCGAGCGAATTTGCAAGTGATCCTGTAAATTGGCCCCGACCCCGGGCACATCGGCCAGCACGGGAATGCCATGCGCCTGCAACAAGGCCGCCGGCCCAATGCCCGAGAGCTGCAAAATTTGTGGACTGCCTATCGCGCCGGCGCTCAAAATCACTTGCTGCTTGGCTTGGGCACGAATCAACTCTTGGCCCGTCCACACCTCCACCCCCGTGCAGCGCAAGCGCCCATCGGCTTGCGTTTCAAGGATCAGGCGACTGACTTGCGCCGAAGTCCACAATTCAAAATTCGGTCTGCCGTAGCACTTGGGGCGCAAAAACGCTTTGGCGGTGTTCCAGCGCCAGCCGTCGCGTTGGTTCACTTCAAAGTAGCCCACCCCCTCGTTGCTGCCCGAGTTGAAGTCTGAGGTGGCGGGAATGCCCGCTTCTTGGGCGGCTTGGGCGAAGGCATCCAAAATGTCCCAGCGCAAGCGTTGGCGCTCGACACGCCATTCACCCCCTGCCTTGCGGTGGCGCATGACTTGTCCGTAGGTGCTCTCGTCGTTTTGCAGCAGGGGCGACAGCGTGCCTTTGGCACCATGTGTGTCGCTGGCGCCTTGGTGGTAGTCCTCATGCAGCTTGAAATAGGGCAGGCTGTTGGCCCATGTCCATTCTTCATTGGCAGTCAGCTTGGCCCATTGATCGTAGTCGCGGGCCTGACCGCGCATATAAATCATGCCATTGATGCTGGAGCAGCCTCCCAGGGTTTTGCCGCGCGGGTAGCGCAGTTGGCGACCGTTCAGTCCTGGATCAGGCTCGGTGTGATAGCGCCAGTCTGTGCGTGGATTGCCAATGCAGTATAAATAGCCCACAGGAATGTGAATCCAATGGTAGTCGTCTTTGCGTCCAGCCTCAATCAGGAGCACGCGGTGAGAGGCATCCGCAGACAAGCGATTGGCCAAGAGACAACCTGCTGTTCCTGCTCCTACGATAATGGTGTCAAACGTCAGTTCTTGCATGTGTTGAGTTCCAGTTTATTCATGCTGATTCAGATCATATTTACCTGCGAACGCAAAAACCACTGCACGGCGTGTGACACCTCTGCATTACATTTCGGGCTGCTATGACCTCATCGCCCCCCATTATCAACATCGCACACGCTCGGTCTCACCGTCACCTCGTGCAGATCGCTTTGACATTGGGGGTCGCAGCAGCCTACGCGTTGAGCGGGTGGGTGTCTTTGCAAATCGGCGTCACCCCTTACCAAGTCTCGTGGGTGTTCATTCCTGCAGGCATCGCTTTAGGTGCTGCCTTGGCCGGACCGTCTTGTGTATTGGGCGGTATTGCGGCAGGGTCGCTCATCGTGCAACTGTTGGCGTTGGGGGCTGTCACCCGTTGGGTGAGCGAGTGGGAAATACTCATCATCGCGCCACTGGGAGCGACTTTACAAGCGTACCTCAGCGCCAAGGCCATACGGCACTGGAGTGCTTATCCCAGCCATTGGGATGATCCCCTGCGCAGTCTTTTGTTTTTATTGGTGCTGATTCCGCTGGGGCACACGCTCAATGCGACGGTCTCCGTCTTCACCCTCGTCAACCATGGCACGATCGACACCCAAGAGGCATGGACAGCATGGGCCGCCTGGTGGCTGGGCGATACCTTAGGCGCGGTGCTGCTGACGCCCATCGCCTTGGTCTCGTTCGGACAACCACGCCACATTTGGTGGCCACGGTGGAAAACGCTGGCCTTGCCCATGAGCATTGCTTTGGTGGTGGTAGTCGTTGTTTTTTTGCAAATTCAAACGCGCGAGCACAACGCCCTAGAGCTGGCGTTTGAACAGCAAAGCAAGACCTTGACGGAACGCTTGCAGCGCCGATTGGATGCGCAAACCGATGCGACGATCGCTGTCGCGCGGGTCATGGAAGTGATGCAGTCGCACGACGCCTCACACTTTCAAAAAACCACCGCAGGTTGGCTGGAGCGCTATCCTGGGATGCAAAATTTTGGGTGGAGTCCCTTGGTGACCGCCGCCCAGCGGCCCGCGTTTGAACGCCTGGCCGCAGAGGCCTTTCGAATGCCCTACACCATTTTAGGTCGCAACGCAGAAGGACACACCTTCACCGCCCCTGACGCACCGACCTACCTGCCACTTCGCTATGTAGAACCGTTGCAGGGCAATCGCAGCGCTTTGGGCGTCGATGTGTGGGCACTGCCCAGCACGGCACAAGCGGTCAAGAGAACCATTGCCAGTGGTCTTCCTCAGGCCACCGAAGGTTTTCGCTTGGTGCAAGAGTCGGGCGAGCAGCGTGGTGTGGTGCTGTATCTGGCGGTTCACCACAATGGCTCGTCATCGGCGTTCAGCCCTGAAGGTCATGTGCTGGGCGTGGTATCTGCTGTGTTCAGAATGGATGACGTACTTGAAGCGACCGTGGGTGCGATCACGCAGCAAGGCCTTCACCCCTGTTTGCTCGACCCAGGCGCACGCAACGATCGGCAGTGGCTGGCAGGCGTACCTAAGTGCGACAGCAAGGCAGCTCAAACCGCGACTTTTTTCAGCTCCTTGCCCGTACAGTTTGGGGAAAGAACCTGGCTCTTCCAAATTGCAGCAGACCGCAGCTTTGTGCAGCACAGTCGTAATTGGGGCACATGGGCTGTATTGGGGTTCACGTTGGTGGTGGTGGCCCTGCTGGGGTCTTTCTTATTGGTCGTCAGTGGACACAACCGCCGAATAGAAGCGTTGGTTGAGCAGCGCACCTTAGAGTTAGCCCGCATCAACTCTGGCTTGCAAGAGATGGCGTTGTTCGACCCTTTGACTGGTTTGGCCAACCGCTTGCACTGGATGAACGAGGCCCGTAAAGCCCTGGACGCAGCGCAACGGCATGGCGACCATTTGGCTGTCGCCTTCATTGACTTGGATCACTTCAAAGAAGTCAACGACACCCATGGTCACCACGCGGGAGACTTGCTGCTCCAGTCGGTCTCGCAGCGCCTGCAATCGTGCCTACGCTCGCATGACTTGATGGCCCGCCAAGGCGGTGACGAGTTTGTGGTCTTACTGAACCGCTTGCGCAGCCGAGACGATGCGGCAGCAGTGGCTCAGAAAATGGTGCACGTGCTCAGCGAACCGTTCAACCTCAAAGACCGTGTGCTGCGCATCTCCGCCAGCGTGGGGCTGGAGTGGTTTGAAGGCGGTCCTGAAGACCTTGAAACCTTGCTGCGCCATGCCGATGTCGCCATGTACCGCGCCAAAGCTGCTGGACGCAACGACTGGTGCTTTTTCCGTCCTGACATGGACCAGTCTGCGACCCAAAAACTGCTGGTCGAAGGCGGGTTGCGACGCGCAATTGCCAAAGACGAACTGCAATTGCACTACCAACCCCAAGTCGATTGCAGCACAGGGGCAATCGTCGGTGCAGAAGCATTGGTGCGCTGGCATCACCACGTGCTGGGCCTCTTGACACCAGATCGTTTCATTCCGCAGGCCGAGAACACCGGTCAAATGGAAGAGTTGGGCGGTTGGGTATTGCGCCGGGCTTGTGAACAATGGGTCAAATGGACAGCGATGGGGCTGAACGCCAAGCTCGCCGTGAACGTGTCCGCCACCGAGTTTGCCCGCCCGACTTTTGTGCCACGCTTGCGTCAGATTTTGCAAGACACCGGCTTGAACCCTATGATGCTAGAGCTGGAAATCACAGAAACGGCGCTGATGAAGGCGTTTCCCGAACTCACCGAACAGCTCGAGGCGATTGCCAGCATGGGCATCCACCTGTCGTTGGATGATTTTGGCACGGGTTACTCCAGCTTGGGCTACCTCAAACGCTTGCCCCTGCATCGCATCAAAATTGATCGCTCTTTCGTGCGCGATGTGCCCGGCAATAAAGAAGATGAAGCCATCGTGAAAGCCACCCTCTCGATGGCGCACGCGCTGGGTCTCGAAGTGGTCGCGGAAGGTGTGGAACGCCCACAGCAGCGCGATTACTTAGACAGCTTGGATTGCGATCAAATTCAAGGCTGGTGGGTAGCGAGGCCGATGGATGCGGCCATGTTTGAAACATGGTGGCAACGGCAGCACAAGCTCTAAGCCAGCCCAACGCCCTCGTCAAAGCGTCGCCAAGGCCGCACGCACCTCTTTGACGCTCAACAACTCTGTCAACACCAGTGGCGGCTTGCCCGGGCGGTAGAGCACATACGTCGGCACCCCACTGCGCCCGACCGCTGCCAAGGCTTGTGTGATGGCAGGGTCGCGGCGCGTCCAATCTGCCCGCAACAGATGCACTTGTCGCTGCGCAAAGTCTGCCAGCAAGGACGCATCTGCCAAGGTGCTTTGCTTGTTGAACTGACAGGTCACGCACCATGCCGCCGTAAAGTCCACAAACACCGCTTGCCCATCGGCTTGCAAAGCCGACACTCGCTCAAGCGACCACGCTTGCCACTGGTGCTGCGGGGCAGACCCCACCGCCGCAGGCCGCGTGTCCTGTATCGAGGTGGGCAACTCGGCCAGCATCAGGGGGCCCAGCCGCACCACCAACACCACCCCACACAAGGCCGCCACCGCCATCAGCCACCGCCGCACATGTCCAGCCGCTTGTGCCCACGCCCAGATAAGCCATGCCAAGTTCACCAACAGCAACAACAAGGCCGCCGCCCCATTCATGCCTGATTGCTGGCCCAAGACCCACACCAGCCACACCACCGTGGCAAACATCGGAAAGGCCATCAACTGTTTGAACGTGTGCATCCACGCCCCCGGTCTGGGCAAGGCGTGCGCCACCGCAGGCCACCAACTCGCCGCCAGATAAGGCACGGCCATGCCCACCCCAATGGCCGCGAATACCGCCAACGCCTGCGCCGCTGGTAAGCCCATCGCAAACCCCAAAGAAGCCCCCATGAAAGGAGCGGTACACGGCGAGGCC
Organism: bacterium UBA7470; assembly: GCA_002479815.1. Classification (GTDB taxonomy): domain Bacteria; phylum Pseudomonadota; class Gammaproteobacteria; order Burkholderiales; family Burkholderiaceae_C; genus UBA2334. Next base: position 20,598 of record DLPA01000046.1, read on the forward strand.
ACCGCCGTTGCCAACACCCCTGTCAAAAACGCATCCACTGCCGGATGCTTGGCCTGTAAGCTGGCCACCGAGCTGGGCAAGACGCTGCCGAACTCAAACATCCCGACCAGGTTCAACCCAATCAATGTGAACAACACCGCCAAAGCCGCGACCACCGCAGGCGATTGCAATTGAAAGCCCCACCCCAACTGCTCCCCCGCGCCACGCAGCGCCACCAACAAGCCCCCCAGTGCCATAAATGAGAGCACCACCCCCACGGTATAAGCCAGGCCCGATCGCCGATGCAGGCGACGTGTCTGTGCAGCATCGCCGCCTGTGAGCTGCGTAAACGCCAAGACCTTGATCGCCAAGACCGGAAACACACAAGGCATCAAATTCAGAATCAGCCCCCCCACAAAAGCCCCCAACAACACCAGCCACCAGCTTGACTGCGCGCCAGACGGCCTTGCTTGCTGCGCTTGTTGATCGAGGGCAGCCTGCAACGCCGGACTCACTTCAGCCGCCTGCGTGACCACAGGCCAAGTGCCACCCACAGCCAACTCTAAGCGCACACCTGCCGCTGCCGCTTGCCCGTGCGCCAATCCCTGCTGTGCGCCTAGCACGACGGGCAAGACGGTGGGACTGGCTTGCCTGTCCTCACTCAAAGGCAAACGGGCATGCCAAGTCCCCCCCTCCCAGCGTTGTTGCCAAGGCGCACCAGGCTGAATGATGGCGGGGGTTTCAGGAAAAATCTCTAACGACTGGCCTTGCCACTCTTTAGGCAAATCGGCACTCACTACCGATAAAAATGGGGCTTCTACACTGGCGCTGGAGGCGCTGGCGTTTCGCTTTTTCGGCTGTGCGGCCAGTGCCCCGTCAAACACCGGCCCATGCAGGGCCGTGGCCGATTGGGTGGGAATGCTCAGGGCAAAACGCCCTTCCTCAGGCAAGCACTCGGTGCGGCAGACCAACCAATTGGCCTCCAGCTTGATGTCCAACTTGGGTACTTGCTGCCACTGGGCGCTGACGGTCAGGGGCACGGGCAACAGCACCGTCCCGTCATAGCCGTAATTGGCCAAAGACCCCAAAGGAAATTTTTTGGGCGTGGGCCATGCCACTGCGCCGACCTCAATGCCCACTGGTACTTGCCACACCAATTCGGTGGGCAAGCCCGAATCGCCCGGATTTTTCCAATACGTATGCCAGTCTTGGGCGTGCTGCAATCGCAAGCCTACCCAGACGGTCTGTCCGACAGACACGCCTTGGGGCGCATGCGCCAACAGCTCTGCCGTGACTTGCTCACTGCTGACGCGGTGGCTGACCGCAGGCCCCAATAAACCCGTGACTTGTGCCCCAGCAGCATGGGGCAAGCACCACAGCCCGAACACAGTCCACATCGTCCACACCAGTCGGACTTGGAAGACACGTGCTGCGCGTGTGGAGACGCGTCTGAAAAACTCACGCCACAAAGCAAAAAAGATCGACATAAGGCACATTCAACACCATTAAAAAACCGACAGCAGTTCGAATAGGATCCACAGACTGCGCAGAGCCACCCTCGGAAAGAAGCCTGTCATGCACCGCTGACATAGGCTCAGGCACAATCCTTGCGGGTGCATTGGCGGCAGATGACCAATTGCACCACAAAGAAATGAGGACAAGATTAGGAGACAAAAATGGCCAAATGGGTTCCTTTCCCAAACGCCGGAGAATTTGCATACACCACGGCATCCCTTCAAAAGCACTGGACACGCTTGCATGCAGGCGACTGCGAGCCAATGCCACAAACCTCACCGCAGTGGGAGGCATGGATGCACTTTCACAATGGAGAGTTTCAACGCGCCGTCGAGCTGGGTTTGAGCGCAGGCGGATGTGGTATCAACGCGGCCAACAAAGCCACTTGCATTTACGCGACCTATTTAGAACCCAATGAACAGCATCGGCTGGAGTTGTTTCTAGAAGTCGCAGAACGAGCGCCGGCGTTGCAGCGTGCCACCCCTCAAGCGCCCAATGCGTGGTACTGGGAGGCGTATGCACTGGGTCGATACAGCCAAGGCATCAGCGTCACCCGCGCGTTGGCGGAAGGTTTGGGTACGCGCGTTCGTAAAGCCTTAGAAACCACCATTAAACTCGCCCCCAGACACGCAGATGCGCATCTGGCCTTGGCCGCTTTCCATGCGGAGGTGATCGACAAATTGGGTGCGTTGGTGGGCGGCATGACGTATGGCGCCCGCAAAGACGTGGGCCTGCGCTTGTATCGCACCGCGCTGAGCCTCAACCCGCATTCGGCCATCACCATGATGGAATATGCCAACGGCCTGGTCATGCTGGAGGGAGATAAACGCATGGCAGAAGCCTCCAAACTGTACGAAGATGCGGCAGCATGCCAACCCGCAGATGCCATGGAGCGCCTAGACGTGGAAATGGCCAAAGCCGAACTCCAAGAAGGCTGAAGACCCCACATGACGTTGAACCGTCGGAAACATCAGCGTCAAGGACCATGCCCAGAATGACGGCGTATCCTCATTTTTTTGTTGTTCTTTTATAGGAGTTGTGATGTCTTTGCTGCGCACACTGATGACCGCTGGTTTGGTGGTTGGCTTGAACGGTTCTTTGTGGGCTCAAGGAGTCCAAGTCACCGACCCACCGCTCGAGCACCACTTCGGGAAAATTCCACTTGGGGCAACATATGCGACCCAATATTTTTCCGTGTTCAACTACACCGCTGCGCCCGTCACGTTGGGGCGCCTGCACGTCAGCAATGCCATGGTCACTTGCACGGCGCTGGGCTGCCCTGTGGTGTCGGCCAGTGATTTCACACTGGCCGACGGATCTGCAGATGGATGCAGCGGCAAAACCCTTGCACCCCAAGAAGGCTGCTCCAGTCTGGTTCACTTCGTACCCAAGGCGGCAGGTTCCCGTACGGCGTTGCTGGAAGTGCCAGTGACTGGCGCTGCGCCTGTCAGCCGCACCCTCTCTGGCACAGGCGTGTCCCATCCTTCAGATTGCGTCATGGACTGGGCCGAGCGCAGCTTTCCGACACTCCTGACGCAGGGCACCAGCACCTTTGTGACGGGCCCGTTCTTGGTGCGCTGCTATCAGGGGGGGACTTTGTGTGTCGGTGCAGATGCTGCACTGCCGACCTTTGCACCAGCCAGCGTGTACACCTACATCGGCGGACAACTCAAACGGCAAAGCAGCTTGGCAGAGTTGGCTGCACTGGCCACACAGCTTGACGGCAGCAAGCGATGCAATCAGAGCGACTGAGTTTTGAGGCGCGTTGGGGAGATATGTGGCTGTGAGGCCAGGAAAGTGCGTCTTGCAGCACTGAGATGGCGCGACTGGCGGGGATCGAA
>DLPA01000046.1:24002-38804 GCA_002479815.1 bacterium UBA7470
ACCCACGACCCTTGGCTTCGGAGAGCTTAAAACCATCTGGTTGTCGGATGGTTTTATTGGCAGTTACGAGGGGCCAACTGTCGATTTTAGGGAAATTTTCATAGGTAAAGCCTGATGTTCGTATTTGGACGATTAGAGACAGATGGTTTTGATTGACGCACAAATTTGTCCACCCTTCTCAGATTTTTTGTGGGCGATAGCAAACCTTTGCCGATGACCATTGGCCCCCAAACCAGGCCCTGAAGCTGGTCCCCTAAGAACACGCCCGAGCCGAACAAGTCAGCATTGACTGAGCCCGATCCCGGTCCAAGCTTGTGAGACGCATTTTTACAAATACACCTCATTTTTTGAGCCAAATCAGCCAAAATGCGGCTCATGCCCGTCACCGCCCCACCCAAATTCTCTTGTTACATCTGGCAACACCCCGCTTGGCCTCAGCTGACATTTGATGCAATGGCGTTGACCTCTGCACTGGAACAAGCCCGGTTAGAACAAGGTCGATTGCTGGGGCTCTTGGGTGCAATTGGGCTGGATCAGGCCAATGCCATACAGCGCGAGTTGTGGGTACAAGAAGCACAAGCCACCGCAGCGATTGAAGGAGAGCAGCTGAACGTGGAGTCCCTGCGCTCATCGGTGGCGCATCGCCTCAAGCTGGCAAATGAACCTGGACCGGACAGGTCTGTGGACGGGTTGGTTCAGATGATGGAGGATGCCCTGGCCAACCACGGCACCTCAATGGATCTGGACAGATTGTGTCGTTGGCAATCGGCCCTGTTTCCAGGGGGTACATCTGGCATCACACGCATCGTTGTGGGGCGTTTTCGCGACCATGCCGACGCCATGCAGATCGTCAGCGGCACACTGGGGCGCGAGGTGGTGCACTATGAAGCGCCACCCTCTGCACAGGTCCCTGCGGAGATGACCAGCCTGCTGGCGTGGTTTGAGAACACGCGACCTGTAGCGGGCGTCACCACACTGAACGGCATTGCGCGCGCGGCCTTGGTACACCTTTGGTTTGAATCCATCCACCCGTTTGAAGACGGCAATGGTCGTCTGGGCAGAGCGCTAGCCGATATGGCGCTGGCTCAAGACATGCACGCACAGGACTCACAAGCCAATTCGGCGCTGGTGCGCGTGTACGGCATGGCGCACCAGATGCTCAAACACCGCGCCGCTTATTACGATGCACTGAACCAAGCACAACGGTTGCGAGACGCACTGCCGACGACCAGCACCATTGATGTCACGCCGTGGGTCAGGTGGTTCATCCAGACGTTTACCAGCGCTTGCACCGCCAGCCAAGCGATCGTGAGGGATGCCACTGACAAAGCACATTTCCGCATCCGTGCGACTCAGTGTCACATCAACCCACGCCAAAGCAAGGTACTGGAGCGCTTGCTGGAAGCCGGGCATGTGGGCTCGGGAGGCGGATTCTTGGGAGGCATGAGCAGCGACAAGTACTGCAAGATCACCGGCACATCCAAAGCCACCGCCACCCGCGACCTGACCGATTTACTGGCCAAGGGTTTGCTGCGGGTAGAAGGCATGGGCAAAGCCACGCGTTACGCGGTGAACGTCCCCGGTTGGGCACAACCTTCGGCAAAAAGTTAGTCGGCAGAAATTTCGCCATGGCCGCCGTCGAGATGGCGGCGGCAGGTCAACGCCCAACCCATGAAACAAGTTCTGAGCGCATTTTCACACTGCCTATTCCGGTATTTGCCATTTAGAACAAAAGACGCTAAAGTTGATTTACTGCAATAGGCGGTAAACATGGCCTCCAACGGACAACCACTCATCACCCCCTCACAACTGGGATCCATCTTGCTTGGCGCCCGCAAGAGCCTCCGGCTGACTCAGGCCCAGCTTGCTGCACGCCTGGGAATGAGTCAGCGGCGTTTATCGGAGCTTGAGCGGACCCCCGAAACACTGAGCGTGAACCAGCTCATGGCCTTGTGCATGCAACTGGGCTTGCAATTGACCATCCAGCCGCGAGCAGATGCGTCGCAGACACCAGAGCCTTATCCTGGGGATTGGTGAGTCCATGGGCAGACGCACCAACTTTCAGCCACTGTCCATTTGGGCGAATGGAGAACGTGTCGGGCATTGGACGCCTGCATCACGCCGCCCGACGGAACTCCATTACGAAACCAGTTGGTTGGCATCTCCGGCCGCCAGGCCATTGTCTTTGTCTCTGCCTCTGCCCTTGCTTGGCAACCAGCCATTGCGGGGGGAGCGTGTGGAACACTTTTTTGACAACCTCCTGCCAGACAGTGGGGTCATCCGCAAACGCATGGCACAGCGGTATTCAGCGGGATCTGAAGATTCATTTGATTTGTTAGCGGCGATTGGTCGTGACTGTGTGGGAGCCATCCAGTTGCTTGGCATGGACGAAGAACCCACCGGGTTCAACCGCATTGAAGGTGCAGTTCTGAACGACGAGGCAGTGGCAGCATTACTCCGCGCAACCACCAGCTCTGGTCCATTCGGACGTCAGGAAACCGATCAACACTTTCGCATTTCCATTGCAGGTGCACAGGAAAAAACAGCACTGCTTCGGCATGACGGCAACTGGCTGAGGCCATTTGGTGCCACACCGACCACCCACATCCTCAAACTGCCCCTGGGTCTCGTTGGGAACATGCAGGCGGACATGCGCACGTCTGTGTACAACGAGTGGTTGTGCCTGAAGTTCATGGGCGCCATGGGCTTCAACGTGGCGCATGCAGACATCGTGCGGTTTGCTGACCATCCGCCGGTGCTGGTCGTTGAACGCTTTGACCGCAGAATGCATCCGTCAGGCGAATGGATTCTTCGCTTGCCTCAAGAAGATTTTTGTCAGGCACTGGGAGTGAGTCCCACGAACAAATACGAAGCTGACGGTGGGCCTGGTGTTGAACAAATCGCCCAAGTCATCAGTAACTCCCAGCGCGCCCGTGCTGACCTGAAAACCGTGCTGTCCAGTCAGGTGGTCTTTTGGCTGCTGGCAGCGACAGACGGGCACGCAAAAAACTTCAGCATCAGCTTGAGAGCAGGCGGTGCATTTGCACTCACCCCCATCTACGACGTGCTCTCAGCATGGCCCGTGATCGGCAACGGGAAGAACCAACTTTCCTGGCGCAATGCCAAGCTGGCGATGGCCATCAGCGGAAAAAATCGACACTATGAACTGGCGCACATCATGCGACGCCACTTCAATGCCACGGCAGCAAAGTGCGGTTGGGGCGCAGATGCAGAGGACATCATTGGCGAGTTGCTGTCCCGAATAGAACCCGCCATCACGGCCGTCGAATCCCAGATCCCGGCAGGCTTTCCACAAGATGTGTTCGAAGCCATCGTCTCGGGGGTGCGCAGACAAGCGCAAAGGCTGACGGATCAGCCTAGTTTCTGACGATCTGCATGTGGGCGACCTCGCTTACGGCCCGGTAAACGGACCTGCGTTTTCTCAGTCACTGCGGATTGCACGCCGTCCCAAACTTTCAGCTGAATCACCGGGTTGCATGGGTCATTTGGGACAGCCGCCCCAAAAAAAATCGACTATTTGCAATCTGCGGCGAATAAGTGGTCTTAAACGGCCATTTGAAACCGGATGATTTTGAAAACCGGGTGGATAAATGGGGCATGCCTGAACACCCCACCCAAACCTCAGAGCCCTTTGCGCACCCACTGCTTGCAGCCGCTGGCTGCCCGCCCAGTGGAAACGGCGCATTGACATATGTGCAGCAGCTGGTGCATGCCCTGGAGGCATGCCAAACCTTGAGCGTTGGCACTTCGGCTTCGGAGTGGATGGAGATCGCGAAGGCACTGAAGAAAGCGATCCTGACCGGCGGGAGTGGCGCATCAGCTTCCCCCACTCCGTCGGACCTTGTCCACCAGCCATGGGGCAATGTGCATGCCTGCATTGACGCCCGCGCACAAGTCCGGCGGCAGTCCAGCAAGCACCTGGATGCGTTGATGGGATTGATGCTGCTGGCGGCGGCTGCAGGCGGCAAAGCACTGACCGCCGAGGCGCTTTCTGGCCTGAAAACCTGCTACAGCGCTCTCTCCGGAAAGCGCAAGCTGCATGTGGAATGGGAGCTGATTGCGAATCCGCTGATCGTCGATGAAATCAAACTCAAGGAGCTGCTGACAGGTCTGTCACATCCACCAGTCCGAGCGTTTGGCCACCTGGTGCTGGGCTACCTGGCCAAGCCCATGCCCACCCCAGCGGGGGTGGAAGGGGCGCATGCTGCGCCAGTCACCTCAGACCTCGGCATTGATCTGTTGGCTGATGACTCGAACGCTTCACTCTCCATCGCCTATACCGCCCAAAAGGAACCAACCGTCGCCGGTGACATGGAAGAGGCAGACGACGAAGTCCCTGGGGCTTCGCGTTTCCAGCGCGGGGATTCGTTGATTGATTGGCACCACAACCGGGCCCAGTTCAGCAGCCGCAACAACCGCCTTGGGCTTGAATCCTGGCAGACCCTTTCTATTGCTCACGTCTGCCTGATTGCAGCCAAGCTACCGGCACTGCTGGCAGACCCAGCTTCACCCATGCATCAAGCGGCCATTTTGGTGACCGCCAGCCTGCTGACCTCCACGCCTGGCCATGTGTTGCTGCATGCCAGGTTGATTCCCGGAAACGACCTTTGGATGGACATCCAAGGTCAGCGGTTTTGCTGGTCACTTGAAATGCTGAGGGCGCCGGAGGCTGTGGATCCAGGGCGGGGGCAAACCTGGATATCCATCCCATTCCCCCTCAGATTTGCTGAAGCGCTTCTGGGGCTGTCGACCGGGCCTGACAAGCCCACCTACTTTGGCGATCTGTTGGTGCAGACCGGCCCCGCAGCTTGGCAAGGTCTCATCAGGCAGGCACATGACTTGTTGATGGTGCTGGGTGATGCAGCGTTTCCAGCATATCCAGGGAGGTGGGCCAATTCACTCTCCAGGGTGTATCTGCAAACCTGCCACTCTGATCTGCTGGCCAGTGTGTGCACCCTGGATCTGGCGATCACACCAACCGCGGCCCTTTACTACTTTCACCCCGCCGAAGAGGACATCGGACAAGCAGTATCCAAGGTGTATCAACACCTCGGATTGGGGGAAGCGGCCGCAGAAAGCCCGGCCAACAGGGAACGCGCCGTCCCCACAGATGTTCAGCTGAAGCAAGGGTTTCTGCAGCTGGAAGAACGTGCCGTCCAACTGGACGACACGATCAGAAGCAAGCGCACTGATCTTTTCAAAGCTGTCGCGGCATGCAATGAGTTGGCTCAACTGACTGCAGCCATGTGTGTTTTCCTGATCGGGGGTCGGGGCTCCAGGGTGGAAGAGATCACATGTGGTGCTCTCTGGTGTGATACAGAAGTTATTTGGCTCGAAGACAAGAAGGTTGAGCATGAGGGGGCCTCCCGAATTCTCCCCAAAACATCCCACCTTAGGTACTGGCTGAATCGGCTGCTGGTGGCGCGGCAACGCATCGCTGAACGCATCGTGCCCACACTCAGGCGCGACCTGGCGGCTCGTTGGAAGGAGATGGCATCTGGGTTGATCCGGTTTGATGCCCCCGCGTTCGAGCTGATTGAGCTTTCCGCAGGAAAAGCGAAACGTTCGCCAGTGACTGCCTCAGACGTGGAGGCTGTGGCGCAGCGCTACTTTCAGGCGGGGAAGAATGTCATGCGGCATGTCCTGATCACACACTGGGCTCTGGAAGGAGAAGACCGCCACCTCCTTCGGCTGATCACAGGCCATGCGAGATCCGGCTTGGCAGTGCCGGCCGCTGGAGCCATGTACACACCCAGATCAGCGGTACTGGCCGCTGGCGAAATCCTAGAAAAGCAACTCACCAAATGGGTGCCTGAGGTCGGGACGAATCAGCTCCGGATTGGCGCACCTCAGTTTGTCAATCTGCCCGGAAAACGGATTCTCAAAGTTCATGGCGCCTACCGCGCCCACATGCAAACCTGGGATGCACCTGCATGGAGTCGCTGGCATTTGGCCGCCAATCGCATCATGAATCGCCTCCGCGCTGCCCTGCTGAGTGGCCAAGGGCCAAAGGAACTTGGCGCCCAGCTTTGGCTGCACCTTGTCTGCTTTGACGGGCTGAATGAACCTGACGACCTACAGATTGTCATCAGCCATGTCAGGGAGTCCACCGTGCTGAGTGCCGCAGGCTGGTTGCTCCGTATTAAGCGGGATGGTTCAAACCATCAGCTGGTCATTCCTGTTCAGGCACCGACAGCCCTTCTGTTGCAGCGCTTGACGGCAACTGACAAAACCGGGGAACTGCCTTATTTGGCAGTGACCGAACATGCTGAAAAATGGGTTGCAGAAGCCACTCCAGACTGCTGGAGCGACGCCAGAACCGACATCGCAGAGGCCCTGCTGGCATGCAGCCGCCTGTGGGCAGATTGGGTGCTGCCACCAGCCGTCCAGATGTGTTACAGCCCTGACAGTCATGCACCACTGCTGGACGACATCTCCAACGCAACCTTGTATGGCCTTCCACGCCCCTCACCTTCTGAACCAATCAGCTCCCCTGAAGTCCGCTCCCACCCAGAGGATCTGTTCAAAGCGTTTTTCAAAGCCATTAACCGCTTGGGGTCTTCACAACTTCGGTTAGGTGAACGCAGGCAGCGTGCACGGCGGTTCGAACTGTGGGTGAAGCTGGGTCGGATTCCACAAAACGGTCACTTGGCCAACACGCTCATCCAGGTAGTAGGGGTGAATGTGGGAAGGATCAAAGCCGGCAAGAAAGGCGCCATCGAGTGGAGCAGCCAGGCCACCTACTTCAGCAACCTGCGCCCATTTCTGGAGAGGTATAGCCATCAATCGGCAGAAGATTTTGACGCCCTGGATTGGCTTGACTTTTGCCGCGAGCTGCAGGAGTTTGCGAACCAGGTGTCAAAGCAAACGGTTCCAGCCAATGAAGCGGCAGCTTGGCTGATGAGGTGCCTGCAGGATTTGGGTTACCCATTGCCACAAGAGGATGCGCTGACGCGCATTACCCGCCAGCCGGTGGCCACCACCACAACCGCCATTCCTGCCGTCAGCCAGGGGCAGATCGATACCGCCAAATCCTTGATTTCAAATCTGGCAGGGACCCCAATTGAGTCAGCCCGATTCAATCTGGCGCTGCACCTTCTGTCATGCCTCCCACTGCGTCAGGGGGAGCTGTCCAGCATTCATACCAATGATGTGACCTTGGACAGACAGCTGTGCATCACCACTCATGGCTTTTCCCATCTTAAAAGTCATGCAGCCAGGAGGCGTCTGCCGCTGCGGCCGGATGCATGGCAAGCCATGCAATCCGTGCGGGATCAAGCCCTGACCGCACAGTCACTGGGATCAACAGACTCCACCATGTTTGGCAGTCATGTTTTGAGTGATGGCACAGCCATATTGGATACCAGCAGGCTCATGCAAACGATGACCTGGGCCATTCAATCAGCAACTGAAAACCACCGATTTCGGATTCACACCATGCGCGCTCATGTCGTGTCTAACTTGCTGTGTCCAGGCTGGCAAGACACCTCAACAGCCCAGAAGGAGAAATGCGTCGGCCCACAGTTGGTTAAATCATCCTTTACCTATGAAGCGGCTCGCGCCTGGGCAACTGACTCTGCTCGGCTGATTGCTGGTCACGCATCCATCCGGACCACACTGAGCTACTACTTCCATGCTTGGATAGCGACAAGAACCAGGGCCCTCATGGCCACTCTGGCGGATAGCAGACCGACAGACTTTTTATTGACACAGGTAGGGGTGACTTGTGCGGCTTTGACAAAGGCTTGCTCGCGCAATTCGGCCTTTGAAAGTGATCCATGGGCCTATCTGATCGGCAAGCTGCCAATCGCCCTGGCCCCTTGCGAGAACGCAAAAATCAGTGTCCCCCAAGACGACGGAGTTAGCAGCCCGAATCCCGGTCGACCAGGCGAGCCCGTGTCAACCGACAGCTTGACTCACAAGGAAGTGGAACAGGGGAACCAGGCTCCCGTCAAGGTGAGGTACTTGGGTCTGCGCATGCTGGGACTAGACAGGATCACTGCCAGCAATCTATTGGGCCTCCAGGATTCAGCAGAAGTCGATGAGCTGGACTTCAGGCTCGCCCAATCGTCAATTGACCAAGCCGCCGTGCGAGGACGAATCAAGGGAGACATTGGCGGTCGCGCGCTCAGGGCAGACCTGAAGTTTCTGCTGGCACCTAGCACCACGCGATTGATTGGGTCGCTTGCTAAGTTTCCGCTGGACCATGTGGAAGCACTGCTGCAGTTGTTGCTTCCACGACAGAACTTGTTGACTTGGGACACGGATTTGGCTCTTGTGGCTCCATGGCTCGACGAGTCAGATATCTGCATTGAGGTGGTCTCAGACATCAAGTCGATTGACCCTTCACTGAATCTCAGGCTGTCACGCCTGAAATCCGTGCTTATTGGATCTCCTGCCCATGACTTGGGCGCACTACCCCGGCTGTTCATTCAACCGCGCGATACAGCGGCACGCAACACGGTGGCCAAGGCGCGGTGGACCACCTTGATCCGGGTCCTCTGCAGCGCACTGCTAATCCTTCATTCCCCACAACCCTGAACACATTTTCCAGTTTTGATGAAAGGCCAAACATGACGACCAAAAAATCAGTTAGCAAGAAAGTGACCAACACTGAAAAGGAGCAAAACGCCCGCAATGGCTACTGTGCCACTGCTTTTTTTGCGAGTGCCCGTGACATACCGGCAGTAGTCACAGAGGCACTCCCTGATGGTGTTTATTGCACATTGGATGACATGCTGAAGGCAATGCGGCGTGTGGAAAAACAGCTTCTCGATTTGAACCCAACCACTGGAAAGCACTATGTGATGGTGCAGGTCCATGACGCACGAGATCTGATTCTGACTCTGGTATTGGCTGACACACGAATCGGACTCGACAAAGAGCTAGACACCACACCTGCCATTAAAGTCAACCACACTGAGCTGCTAAAAACTGTGTCTGCCATCAAAAAAATCCTTGGCAAAGCTCAGTCTGGCACAGCCAGTTTTGAGGATGTCAGAGATGAGTTGGACAAGCTCCCAAATCCTGCACTGACCTCCACGGTGCTGTCCCTCATGGACAGGAAGACCCAAGTTGTGCAATCACTGGCGGGGCCGATCGATCTTTCCATTGGGAAATTTGCTGTCAAGGAAGTTGCCAGTCGACGCGATCAACTCTTGCTGTGCAGCATCTCTGGCGGATACGAGGACCAAACAGACACCGTGATTCTTGAGGTGGCCGATTTGAAAGATGCCGACTCTCGCCTATTCAACGTCGGGCAAAAGGTTCAGACCAGAGTTCTTCAAGAGGAGCACCGTGTCAATCTTTTGCTTGCTCAATTGGCCAAAGTCCATGTGATGGTCACCCTCTCTGTGCCACGAATTCCGATCACATTGACTGGATCCCCTGGGTCAATTTTAAAAACTGACCTGATCAATCTGGATCTGCTTGAGCAGCAGGAATCATTGTCCAACATCAAAACTGCGCTCATCCAGCAGCTCAGGCTGGATATTTGAGCCGCCCCCCTGTCCAGATCTAAACATATACGCAGCCTTGATCCAGGCTGTGTATATGTTTATGGAAATAATCTTAAGCATATGAGTGGTGTTGCTTCAAGGGGTCGACATGTGCTGCTGATCAATCAATCATCCCCAAGCTCCAGCCCCTCAAGCTCTGGAAGCAGCACCTCCGTAAATCCCAGCAGACTCAAGTCCCGTATGGGACAACCCCAAACACCTGAATGGTTTGTAAAGGCCAAGGAGTCAACCCGCTAACGCCACACACACCGGGCTGCCAGTGCGCGCAAGCACTTGGGCGGCGGGGGTGATTGGCAAGCCTTGCTTGTCCAGCGAAAAGCGCACCAGGGTGTCGCTGTTCTCGTTTGCCACAATCAGGGCACGGGCATCGGACGTCAAACACAAAAAGCGGGGCGTGCGTCCCCCGGTATGCAGCCATTGCACAGCCCGGGCAGAATCGGCTGCTTGCCCAGCATCCAGCGTAAATACACACACGCTGTCGTGCCCGCGGTTGGACACATACAACGTGCGTCCGCGGGGGTGCAGGGCAATGCCGGCGGCACTGTTGGCGCCCGCAAACGACAGTGGGAGCACCGATGCCACAGGTCCTGCGGACAGTTGGCCGCTGGCGGCATCAAAGTCCACCCGCGCCACCTCTGATGACAACTCGTGCACCAGCCATGCACAGGACCGGGCATGGGCCGAGCCCGTGCCGATGGATAGGGCCAAGTGCCTAGGCCCGGCACCTGCTGGCGCCAAAAAACTAGACACGATGGCGAGCGTGCCATCCGTGGCCAGCCGCAACACGTGCACACGGTCCAGCCCTTTGTCGGGCACGAGGTAATAGTCGCTTCCCGGCCAGTGGACCACCTGGTGCGGGTGGGATCCCTTCTGGTCGTGAGACCTGGGGCCGGGTGTGCCAGTGAAATGCAGCAGGGCGGTTTGTACGCCCAACAACCCATCGGGCTGCACGTCAAAGCAGGCCAGGCTGCCGGTGGCGTAGTTGGCCACCAGCAAATGACGTTCATCGAACGACAGACACAGGTGCACCGGGTTGCGACCGCCAGTGGGGCACTGCTGCAGCAACGCCAAACTACCTCTTTGGAGGTGCAACGCGATGACCGACACCTCCTCCCCGTCGCCATGCACGCTGTAGGCGTGGGTGCCTGCGCGGTTGACGACCTGAAAGCTGGGGTTGTTCAGCGGCAGTGTGTTCACCAGCGCCCAGGATGCGTCGAGCTGCCCCCCTGTCTGGGGGTTGGCGCGCATCAGCACCAGGCCCTGGCCGCGCGCGTTGCGCTCTGCCGTGGTCCGGCAGCCCACCAGGGCATGCAGCGGTGTGCGAGGGGGCAGGCTTGGGTGCATCGGACGCCGACCGTCAACGGGCCTTGTGCTCGGCCGAAACGAAGTTGGTTTGACCGGAATCGGTGAGTGTGCGGGTGGCGTCCAGGCGGGCGTAGATCCAGAGGATCTTCATCGGCTGGGTGTCCGACAGATTGCGAAAGCGGTGCGAGAGGTTGGCGGGCAGCCAGGTGGTGTCCAGCGGCTGAAGGCGCACAGGTTCCTCGCCTTCCACATCCAGCATCGCGTCGCCCTCCAGCAGCATGACGCTCTCTTCGCAATTATGGCTGTGGAACGGGATTTTGGTGCCCGGCGCAAAGCTCGTGATGCCATTGATGAAAGCCTGCGCGCCCACCGAGGGCCCCACCAACGGGATGGTACTGGCACCACCTCCACGGTCGTGGCTGGGAATATTTGAAGGACGGAGGACAGCAGCACGGGGAGATGGGGCGGGTGTGTTCATGGTTTTTGAAGGGTGAGTAAAGACAGAAAAAATCCCCACAAACTATAGACCAATATGGCCATATAAAACAACCAAACCAACAAAGTCACACGTCCATCGCACCTCACAAACTTGGTTTTCCTATGTTTTCACGAAGCAAAATAGCAAGATGTGCTTGGCCCCAAGAATTTCATATTGTTTTATTTGATCTTATAAGTCTATAATTTTCGCAGTGCAACTCCAGCAACACACCTCCACCATGCCCACCATTGCAAGCGCCGCTCAACTGACCGCCTTTGGACAATCCGTTCTGGCGCATCACGGCGTACCCCCCACCGATGCCCACCTGCTGGCCGACAGCCTGGTGGCGGCAGAGTTGTGGGGGCACTCCTCCCACGGCATGCTGCGACTGCCCTGGTATGTCGAACGCTTGCGCAGCGGCGCCATGAGTGCCGTGACCCAATGCGTGCTGGCGCAAGACACCGGACCGGTGGCCGTCATCGACGGTCAGGACGGCATTGGCCAGGTGTTGACCATGCAAGCGGTGCAACTGGGTGTGGAGCGCGCCAAGCGCTTTGGCGTGAGTGCCGTGGCGGTGCGCAACTCCAACCACTTCGGCACAGCGGCCTACTTCACCCGCGAGTCGGCCAAGCAGGGCTGTGTGGCCTTCCTGTCCACCAATGCCTCGCCAGCCATGGCGCCCTGGGGCGGCAAAACCAAGGCCATCGGCACCAATCCTTGGTCCATCTCAGCACCGGCCGGTCGCCACGGCGTGGCGGTGATGGACATTGCCAACACCGCCGTGGCACGCGGCAAGATTTACCTGGCAGCCGAACGTGGCGAGGACATTCCTCCCACCTGGGCAGCCGACGAGCAAGGCGTCCCCACCACCAACGCCAAGGACGCCATTCACGGCCTGATCCTGCCCATGGCGGGCCACAAGGGCTACGTGATCTCTTTCATGATGGACGTGCTGGCTGGCGTACTAACCGGCAGCCAGTTCGGTGCCAACGTCGCAGGTCCCTACCAAGCCGACCGCAAGAGTGGCTGCGGCCACTTGTTGCTGACCATCGACGTCGAGGCGCTGATGTCACGGGCTGAGTTTGCGCAGCGCATGGAGCAACTGATCGATGAGATCAAGGCGGTGCCCTTAGCTGCCGGCGTGAGCGACATCTTCTTCCCTGGCGAGCTGGAAGACCGCAATACCGTGCAGCACCTGAAATCCGGCATTTCAGTGGCCGACAACACCTGGGACAGCCTGCGCAAGCTGGGTACCGAAACCGGCGTGGCCTTGCCTTGCTGACCTACCCCCTCCTTCCCCTCACCGAAAGCCCTCCCATGATCGCTTTGATCGTTCGTCTGGACGTACACGCCGACCGTCTGGACCAGTTCCTCGCCGCCATCCAGGAAAACGCCACGCGCACGTTTGAAGACGAGCCCGGCTGCCGTTACTTCGACGTGACGCAAGACACCACCAACCCCACGCACTTCGTGTTTTACGAGCTGTACGACGACGAAGCGGCCATCGAGGCACACCGCAAAGCGCCGCACTTTGCCAAGTGGCGCGAAGCCGCTGACGTCTGCGTGATCAAGGGCACCCAGGTCAATACGTTTTGCCGCCGGTTGTTTCACCACGCCTGAGCCAACTAACCGGATTTCTCCACCATGACCCACGTGATCACCACCTTTAATCCGGCCACGGGCACCCGCCTGGCCGACTACACCAGCTGGGGGGCCGAGCGCATCGAGCAGGCCGTCGCCCAAGGCCACGCTGCTGCCCTGCGTTGGGGACAACAACCCTCGGATGTGCGGGTGGCCGCCGTGCGCCGCCTTGCACAGGTGTTGCGCGAACAAAAAACCGCCCTGGCTACCCTGATGACCCAGGAGATGGGCAAGCCCTTGGCCGAAGCAGCAGGCGAAATGGAAAAGTCCGCAGTCACCGCCCTGTACTACGCCGACAACGCCCAGCTCCTGCTGGGCGACGAGCCAGTGAACATCGACGGCGTGAACCCTACCGTTGAGGCATGGGTCAGCCACGAAGCCATCGGCCTGGTGCTGGCCGTGATGCCCTGGAACTTCCCGGTCTGGCAGGTGATGCGCTTTGCCATTCCCTCACTGACAGCGGGTAACGGCGTGCTGCTCAAGCATTCGCCCAACGTGACCGGCAGCGCGCTGGCCATTGAGCGCCTGTTCGTCGATGCGGGCTTCCCCGTTCACTTGGTGACCACCCTGGTGGTGGCCGAGCCCGATGTGCCTGAGGTGACCGAGCGATTGATCGCCGACGACCGCATTGCCGCCGTCACCCTCACCGGCTCCAACCGCGCAGGTGCCGCTGTGGGGGCAGCGGCAGGCCGCGCGTCTAAGAAATCGGTGCTGGAGCTGGGCGGGTCCGATGCCTTCATCGTGCTCGACGACGCCGACATCGAAACCGCAGCGGCGACCGCCGTCAAGGCGCGCTTCAACAACAGTGGCCAAAGCTGCGTGTGTGCCAAGCGCTTCATCGTGTCGCAGGCCGTGGCCGTACGGTTCACGGAGCTGTTCGTACAAGGTGCACGCGCGCTGAAGGTGGGCGATCCCATGGCGGCGGGCACACAGGTGGGCCCATTGGCGCGCGCCGACCTGCGCCACGCGATCCACGACCAGGTGCAGCGCGCGGTGGCAGCTGGTGCCCAGCTGCTCACCGGTGGCCATGCATTGCCAGGCGATGGCTACTTTTATGCGCCCACCGTGCTGGGCCATGTGCGCCCCGGTATGGCCGTGTTCGACGAAGAGACCTTTGGCCCTGCGGCGGCCGTGATCGTGGCCCGTGACGACGACGAGGCCGTGCACTTGGCCAATGCCACGCCATTTGGCCTGTCGGTGAGTGTGTGGTCGGCGTCCACCGCGCGTGCCGTGGGCGTGGCCAAGCGCATCACGTCCGGCGCGGCCTTCATCAACGCGATGACTTCATCCGATGCCCGCGTGCCATTTGGCGGCACCAAGAAATCGGGCTATGGCCGGGAGCTGGCTGCCGCAGGCGTGCGCGAGTTCTGCAACACGCGCACCTACTGGGTCGTTAAGTCTTAACCCCATTTTGTGATCAAAAAGCCAGCAAAAAGATTCGTGTCACAGGAGACTCACCATGACCTTCAAACGCAGAAACTTCATCACAGCTCTGGCGGCCACGCCTCTGGCCGGCAGACTCCCCACCTCTTGGGCACAAGGGGCTTATCCCACCAAACCCGTCACTCTGGTGGTGCCTCAGCCCGCAGGCGGTGGGGCCGATGTGTTCTGCCGCACACTGCAACCGCAGATGCAGGAATTCCTGGGTCAATCGGTGGTGATTGACAACCGGGGCGGGGCGGCCGGCAACATCGGCACGGCCGCCGGGGCTCGCGCAGCGGCAGATGGCTACACCGTGACCTTTGTCAACCAGGGGGCGCTGACCATCAACCCACACCTGTACCCCAACCCAGGTTTCAGCGTGGACCAGTTCATTCCGGTGTCGTTGCTGGCATCGGT
>DLPA01000004.1:0-960 GCA_002479815.1 bacterium UBA7470
TTCCTCGTGTTGCACAAAGAGCTGGATGCCGATGACGGCGAGTTGACCCGCACCAACAAAGTCCGCCGTGGCTTCATTGGCGACAAATACAAAGTGCTGGTTGATGCCTTGTATGAAGGCAAGGCCGAACAGTTCATCGAAACCCAAGTGAAGTTTGAAGACGGTCGCACCGGCAGCGTCAGTGCCACCTTGAAACTGATGGATACGCAAACCTTTGCCACGGTCAAAGCGGCCGCCTGATCGACACATTCCGACCTATTCCAGCTAACCCGCCTGAAAGAAACGCATCATGGCAGAGAAAAAAATCGGCGATGTCATCCTAGACGTGCAACACATCAGCTTGCGCTTTGGCGGTGTCAAGGCGCTGACGGACATTTCCTTCAACGTCAAAGAACACGAAATTCGCGCCATCATCGGCCCCAACGGCGCTGGTAAAAGCTCCATGCTCAACTGCATCAATGGGGTTTACACCCCCACTGAAGGCTCTATCATGTTCCGAGGCAAAACCTTCAAGCACATGAACAGCCGTCAAGTGGCCGAAATGGGCATTGCGCGTACTTTCCAAAACTTGGCCCTGTTCAAGGGCATGAGCGTGATCGACAACTTGATGACAGGACGCAATCTGCACATCAAAAGCAATCTGTTCATGCAGGCGCTGCGCATCGGCCCCGCCGAGCGCGAAGAAGTGGCGCACCGTGAAAAAGTCGAACGCATCATTGACTTCTTAGAAATTCAAGCCCACCGCAAAACCCCCGTGGGTCAATTGCCTTACGGTTTGCAAAAGCGCGTGGACTTGGGCCGTGCCTTGGCAATGGAGCCGCAAGTCTTATTGCTCGACGAGCCGATGGCGGGCATGAACGTCGAAGAAAAACAAGACATGTGCCGCTTTGTGCTCGACATCAACGACGAATTTGGCACAACCGTGGTGCTGATTGAGCACGACATGGGCGTGGTGATGGA
>DLPA01000004.1:999-5389 GCA_002479815.1 bacterium UBA7470
GTGGTGATGGACATCTCTGACCGTGTGGTGGTGCTGGATTACGGCAAGAAAATTGGCGATGGCACGCCCCACGAAGTCCGCAACAACGAAGACGTGATTCGCGCCTATTTGGGCACATCCCATTAAAAAAAGGAGACAAACACATGGCCTTCTTTCTTGAAACCCTGTTTGGTGGCCTCATGGCCGGTATGTTGTATTCCTTGGTGGCGCTGGGCTTTGTGCTGATTTTCAAAGCCTCAGGCGTGTTCAACTTTGCCCAAGGAGCGATGGTGCTGTTCGCAGCTTTGGCGATGGCGCGTTTTTCCGAGTGGATTCCCAAATGGTTGGGCACCGACAGCTTGCTGGTGGCGAATTTGCTGGCTTTTGCGGTAGCCGCAGTGTTGATGTTTGCTGTGGCATGGCTGATTGAGCGGCTGGTGCTGCGTCACTTGGTCAACCAAGAAGGGGCGACGCTCTTGATGGCGACGCTGGGCATCACCTACTTTTTGGATGGCGCAGGACAAACCATCTTCGGCAGCGACATCTACCAAATCAACATTGGTATGCCCAAAGACCCCATCTTCGTCTTGGAAAACACCTTCCAAGGCGGCATCCTCATCAACAAAGAAGACTTGATTGCGGCGGGCATTGCAGCGGTGTTGGTGTTGGCCTTGACGCTGTTCTTCCAAAAAACCAGCACCGGTCGCGCTTTGCGTGCCGTGGCTGATGACCACCAAGCTGCGCAATCCATCGGTATCCCTTTGAACCGCATTTGGGTGATTGTTTGGTGTGTGGCAGGTGTGGTGGCGTTGGTGGCTGGCATGATTTGGGGTTCTAAGTTGGGCGTGCAGTTTTCTTTGACCACGGTGGCCTTGCGTGCTCTGCCCGTCATCATCTTGGGCGGTTTGACCTCCGTCCCCGGCGCAATCATCGGTGGCCTCATCATCGGCGTGGGCGAGAAACTCTCCGAGGTGTATATCGGGCCTATGGTCGGCGGCGGTATTGAAATCTGGTTTGCCTATGTGCTGGCACTGGTGTTCCTGCTGTTTCGTCCACAAGGCTTGTTCGGTGAAAAAATCATTGATCGTGTTTGATATAAAAACAATAGCTTTTAATGCTTTTAATGTTTGTCTAAGAAGCATTTTTTATTCAAATCAATGCAAACCTATTTTTAAAGGCTGAACCATGTTTTACCGCGAGAACGGTCAGTTCAAGACCACTTATCAAGCCGATCAGCAGATTTTTCCTATCGCCCAAGATCGCTGGGCCATTTTGGGGTTGATTGCCGTCGCTGCCGTTGCCGTACCGTTGCTGTTTGACGAATATATGTTCCGTGCGATTTTCATCCCGTTTTTGATTTTGGCCCTGGCTGCCATTGGGGTGAATATTTTGGTCGGTTATTGCGGACAAATCTCGCTCGGCTCAGGGGCCTTCATGGCGGTGGGTGCGTATATGGCCTACAACACCTTTGTACGTGTGGAGGGGATGCCTCTGATCGTGGCGTTGTTGTGTGGTGGCTTCTTCGCTACGTTGGTCGGGATGTTCTTTGGCATTCCCAGCTTGCGGGTGAAGGGGCTTTATTTGGCCGTAGCGACCTTGGCGGCACAGTTCTTCTGTGATTGGGCTTTCTTGCGCATCGGTTGGTTCACCAACAACAACGCATCGGGTTCGGTGTCGGTGTCCAACTTGCAAGTGTTTGGCTTGCCGATTGAAACGCCTGTACAAAAGTATTTGTTCTGCTTGGCTTTTTTGGTGGTGTTTGCCTTGTTGGCGAAAAACTTGGTGCGCAGCGCCATAGGCCGTGAATGGATGGCGATTCGTGACATGGACGTGGCGGCGGCAGTGATCGGCATTCGTCCCATGTACGCCAAATTGAGTGCGTTTGCAGTCAGTTCTTTCATCGTCGGCGTGGCCGGTGGGCTGTGGGGCTTTGTGCACTTGGGATCGTGGGAGCCTGCCGCCTTCTCGGTCGATCGTTCCTTCCAACTGCTCTTTATGGTCATCATCGGTGGCATGGGTTCCATCATGGGGAGTATGTTTGGCGCGGCCTTTATTGTGGTGTTGCCGATTTTTCTGAATCAGTTTTTGCCTTTCTTGGGTGGTTTAGTGGGCATGACGATCTCCACTGCCGCGGTTGCTCATACTGAATTTATGATTTTTGGCGCGCTTATTGTGTGGTTCTTGATTGTTGAACCGCATGGGTTGGCCAAACTTTGGAGTGTGGCCAAACAAAAGCTGCGGATTTGGCCTTTCCCACACTGACACTCAGCGCCAAACGAAGGGCATGGGTATCGGTGTATTGTGGTGAGATGGTGTGTTGGTGTTTTTTGTTTGCCTTGTTTTTTTGTTCGTCGTGTGCTTCAACCCTTAGGAGACAAACCATGAAGTTTCGTCAACTCGTCCTAGCTGCCAGCATGGTCGCTACCGGCCTCACTGGTGCTTTGGTATCCACCCAAGCGGCTGCTCAAGCCAAAGAGCAGTTCTTCCCCGTGCTGGTGTACCGCACAGGTGCGTATGCCCCCAACGGCGTACCGTTTGCCAACGGCTATGTGGACTATTTGAAATTGGTCAACGAGCGCGGTGGCATCAATGGCGTGAAACTCAGCTTCGAAGAATGCGAAACTGGCTATGCCACCGACCGTGGCGTCGAATGCTACGAGCGTCTGAAAGGTAAAAATGGCGGGGCGACAGTGTTCCAGCCCTTGTCCACTGGCATTACTTTTGCGCTGACCGAAAAAGCACCCAACGACAAAATTCCGCTGGTCACAGCCGGCTATGGCCGCAGCGAGTCGCAAGATGGTGGCGTGTTCAAGTGGAATTTCCCTTTGGCAGGCACTTACTGGGTGGCGGCTGATGTTGTGATGCAGGACATCGCCAAAAAAGAGGGCGGCTGGGATAAGCTCAAGGGCAAGAAAATTACTTTGATCTACCACGACAGCCCGTTTGGCAAAGAGCCGATTCCTCTGTTGCAAGAGCGCGCAGCCATGCACGGCTTTACCTTGGCGACTCTGCCTGTGACCCACCCCGGTGTGGAACAAAAAGCCACTTGGTTGCAGATTCGTCAGAACCGTCCTGATTACGTCATCAACTGGGGTTGGGGTGTGATGAATTCCACCGCCTTGAAAGAGGCGCAAGCCACCGGCTACCCCCGCGAGAAAATGTATGGTGTGTGGTGGGCCGGTGCCGAGCCTGATGTCAAAGACGTGGGTGCAGGTGCCAAAGGCTACAGCGCCGTGATGATGCAGCACGGTGCTGAGAAAAACGCCGATGTCATCAAAGAAACCTTGACCAAAGTGCATGGCAAGGGCCAAGGCACTGGGCCTAAGGAGGAAGTGGGTGACGTGCTTTACGTGCGCGGCATGATGAGCGCCATGTTGGCCGTAGAAGGCGTGCGTGCCGCACAAGAGCGTTTCGGCAAAGGCAAAGTCATGACGGGCGAACAAGTCCGTTGGGGCTTAGAGAACCTGAACCTGACCCAAGCGAAATTGGACGGCTTAGGCTTCAAAGGCGTGATGCGCCCCATCGCCACCTCTTGCCAAGACCACATGGGTTCTGCTTGGGCACGCATCCACACTTGGGACGGTGCGAAGTTCAACTGGTCGTCTGACTGGTATCAGGCCGATGAACAGATCATCAAACCGATGGTCAAGTCTGCCGCCGACAAATATGCGGCTGAGAAGAAGCTGACTCGCCGCGACGCGAAAGACTGCCAGTCTTGATGCGTCACACCCCGCCATCGAGCCTCTGGGTTTGATGGCGGTGTCCTCGGCATCGGCGTGTGTGTTTCTATGCGCTGCCGATGCCTCACTTCAGCCTCGCGTGCGGTGCTGAAGTGAGTCGAAAGGTCTATTCAGGTCTATCAAGGTCTATCCCCCATGAGCAATCCCAACATCGTTCTCAACGTCAACGGCATTGAAGTCATCTACAACCATGTGATTTTGGTGCTGAAAGGCGTGTCGCTGACCCTTGCCGAAGGCCAAATTGCAGCCATTTTGGGGGGCAACGGGGCCGGTAAAACCACCACCCTGCGTGCCATTTCCAACTTGCTCAAAGCCGAGCGCGGCGAAGTCACCAAGGGCAGCGTGGAGCTGCGCGGTGAGCGCATTGAAAATATGTCGCCCGCCGATTTGGTCAAACGGGGCGTGGTACAGGTCATGGAAGGGCGGCACTGCTTTGCCCACTTGACCATTGAAGAAAATCTGATGACGGGCAGCTACACCCGCAGCAGCAAAGCGGAAATCGCGGCCAATTTAGAAAAGGTCTATAACTACTTCCCGCGCCTCAAAACCCGTCGCACCAGCCAAGCCGCCTACACCTCGGGCGGTGAGCAGCAGATGTGTGCGATTGGTCGTGCGCTGATGGCGAACCCCAGCGTGGTCTTGCTGGACGAACCCTCGATGGGCTTGGCTCC
>DLPA01000004.1:5553-6815 GCA_002479815.1 bacterium UBA7470
TACGGCTACATCATGGAGTCAGGCCGCATCATGATGGACGGTACGGCCTCCGACTTGCGCAACAACGAAGATGTGAAAGAGTTCTATTTGGGCGTGGGCGGTGGCGAGCGCAAATCCTTCAAAGATGTCAAAAGCTACAAACGTCGCAAACGCTGGTTGGCTTGATTTGAATCATAAAAAAACGCTTCATAGAGTATTTTCTGGGTGTAACAAGCCATGTCTTTCTTTTTTGATGCTTTGGAACAGCGTGATTCTGCCGAACGCGAAGCCGCCTTGATGGCTGCTTTGCCTGCACAGGTGGCACACGCGCAAACCCGTACTCGCGCCTTTGCAGAAGTGCTCCAAGGCGTGGATGCGACGACCATCCACTCCCGTGCAGCACTGGCGACCTTGCCCGTCATACGCAAATACGAATTGCTAGAGCGCCAAAAAGCCCACCGCAGCCAAGACGTGTTTGGCGGCTTCAGCGCCCATCGTTTTGGTGCAGAGATGCGCCGTGTGTTTGCCAGTCCGGGCACGATCTACGAACCCGAAGGCACACGCCCCGACTACTGGCGCATTGCCCGTGCCATGTACGCCGTGGGCTTTCGGGCGGGTGACTTGATCCACAACAGCTTCAGCTACCACTTCACCCCCGCTGGCTCCATGATGGAGACGGGCGCACACGCTTTGGGCTGCACCGTGTTTCCTGCTGGCACGGGCCAGACCGAGCAACAAGTCGGGGCGATGGCCGAGCTGCGTCCGGCGGGCTATGCGGGCACACCTAGCTTTTTGAAAATCATCCTCGAAAAAGCGGCAGAGCAAGGCGTGGCCTTGCCCAGTGTCACCAAAGCTTTGGTGTCCGGCGAAGCCTTCCCACCGAGCTTGCGCGACTGGTTCTTAGCGCGCGGCGTTCACGCCTACCAATGCTACGCCACGGCAGACGTGGGCCTGATCGCTTACGAAACCGCTGCCCGCGAAGGCTTGATCGTGGATGAAGGCGTGATCGTCGAAATCGTGCGTCCGGGCACGGGCGACCCTGTGCCCGATGGTGAAGTGGGCGAATTGGTCGTCACCACCCTCAACCCCGACTATCCCTTGATCCGTTTTGGCACGGGTGATTTGTCGGCCATTTTGCCCGGCCCCTGCCCTACTGGACGCACCAACCGCCGGATCAAAGGCTGGATGGGTCGCGCCGACCAAACCACCAAAGTGCGCGGCATGTTTGTCCATCCGGGCCAAGTCCATGAAGTCGCCAAACGCTTTGCCCAAGTCAGCAAAGC
>DLPA01000004.1:6948-10884 GCA_002479815.1 bacterium UBA7470
GAAGCCGCCGTGCGCGATGTCACCAAGCTACGCGCCAGCGTGGTGTTTGCAGCATTGGGCAGCTTGCCCAACGACGGCAAGGTCATCGAAGACGCACGCAGCTACAAGTAATCTAAAAAGAATAGTAAAAAAGATGAGCTGCTTACGCAGCAAATACCAAAGATTCGACTGTTTTTGTATATAAAAAAAGTCGTTTTTATTTTCAAATCGGGCTTCTCAAGCACGCACAACGGCTGTTTTTGGCTGTTTGCAGGTCTGAGAGTCCGATTTTTTGTGTTTTCCGGCCCGATTTTCGGCATATAAAAAGCCAGAGTGGTTGATTTTATTGCGTGGGCAGCTCACTTTTTTTACTACGATTTTTTATACCTACTGAAACGAACTCAAAAAACAAGCAGATATAAGTATTTTCCGTGTCGTCTGGGGGTTCTCTTTTTCTTACCATGTACGTGCTTTTCAATCAGGAGACATTCATGACTTTTCGTCGTACGTTTTTAGCCCTTGCTGTGGGTGCACTGGCCAGCACATCGGTACTGGCCCAAGAGTTTCCGGCAAGCAACAAGCCCATCAGCATCGTCGTGCCCTTTGCAGCGGGTGGCCCAACCGACCGCGTGGCGCGTGATTTGGCTGAAGCCATGCGTAAGCCTTTGGGTGGTATCAGCATCACCGTCGAAAATGCGGCGGGCGCAGGCGGCACGATCGGTGCCAACAAAGTCGCCAAGGCCAAAAACGATGGTCACACCCTGCTGCTGTGGCACATTGGCATGGCTTCTTCACCTGCGTTGTATCGCAAACTCCCCTTCAAACCGCTGGAAGATTTTGAATACTTAGGCTTGGTCAATGAAGTCCCCATGACGCTCTTGGGTAAGCCCCAACTGCCTGCCAACACCTACCGCGATTTTGAGAACTACATTCGCGCCAATGCAGGCAAGCTCAATATTGCCCATGCGGGTTTGGGGTCTGCTTCACACATTTGTGGCTTGATGTGGCAGTCGGCGGTCAAATTGAGCCAAGCCATGACCACCATCCCTTTTGGTGGCACAGCCCCTGCCATGACCAACTTGATTGGCGGACAGGTGGATGTGATGTGTGACCAAACCACCAACACCACCAGCCAGATCGAAGCAGGTCGTGTGAAGGCTTTTGCAGTGACCACCGCCAAACCGTTGAGCGGCCATAAACTGCTCAAAGACTATCCCACCCTGCAAGAAATGGGCTTAAAAGGCTTTGACTTGACCATTTGGCACGGTCTTTATGCCCCCAAGGGCACACCTGAAGCGGTGTTGGTCAAACTCAATGACGCAGTGAAAGCGGCGTTGAAAGACGCCGAATTCATCAAAAAACAAGAGGGTTTGGGCGCGATTGTCGTCACCGACAAGCGTATGAATCGTGCCGAGCACAAAACATTCGTGGCAGGCGAGATTGCCAAGCTCAAACCTGTGATTGAAGCGGCTGGGGCGTTTGCCGACTGAACCAAGCGCACACCTGTCCAACAAAAAGGGAGCCTAGGCTCCCTTTTTTCACGTCCAAGACCCGCAAAACGGCTAAAATGTTGCCTCTTTTTTCAGCATTCTCATCTCCCCCTTCTCCTTTTCGTCTGGTGTGATGCCACTTTGGTGGCCGCACACTCGGCTTTGTCGTCGCTGTCACCGTGCAAATTGGCCCTTATTCCCTTCCGAATCGTTTATTTGTTGCGCCTATGGCGGGCGTGACCGACCGACCCTTTCGCAAACTGTGCAAGCAGTTGGGGGCAGGCTACGCCGTCAGCGAGATGGTGACTTCAAGGCCAGACTTGTGGGACAGCCTGAAAACCTCGCGCCGCGCCAACCATCAGGGCGAAAGTGCGCCCATCGCCGTGCAAATTGCAGGCACAGACCCAGACATGATGGCCGATGCTGCTCGCTACAACATCGACCGTGGAGCGCACATCATCGACATCAACATGGGCTGTCCAGCCAAAAAAGTCTGCCATAAATGGGCTGGTTCCGCACTGATGCAGGACGAGCGGCTGGCCTTGGCTATTGTGGAGGCCGTCGTTGCGGCGTGCGTGCCTCAACACGTGCCCGTCACTCTCAAAATGCGCACGGGCTGGGCGGCGCACAGCAAAAACGCGCCCCGTTTGGCGCAAGCCGCTGCCGACGCAGGTGTGCAGATGTTGACCATCCACGGACGCACCCGTGAGCAAGGCTACAAAGGTCATGCCGAGCACGACACGGTGGCCGAGATCAAAACCCGTGTGCGTGTGCCCGTGGTCGCCAATGGCGACATCAACACCCCAGAAGCGGCGCGTGCGGTGTTGGCCTACACGGGGGCGGATGCAGTGATGATTGGCCGCGCTGCCCAAGGTCGGCCTTGGATTTTTGGCGACATCGCCCACTTTTTAGCCACGGGCACGCACCGCCCACCCCCCTCAGCCGCCGATTTGAAACGCTGGATGCTGGCGCATTTGCACGAGCATTACGCGCTCTACGGCGAGGACAGTGGCGTGCGCAGCGCCCGCAAACATCTGGGTTGGTATGTCCATGCCCTCTTGGGCGAGGCCGCGTCGGATGCAGCCTCACCCGCCTTGAAACGACGTGATTTATTTCGACAGCAGGTCAATACCGCCACCACCTGCGATACCCAACTACAAGCAGTCAGCGAGTTTTTTGATGCACACCCTACCTACTTCCACTGCCAGCACGGATGATGCTGCGCCTAAAGCGCCTGTCTCTACGCCCCCCATGCCCTTGCCAGAGTGTGTGCGTGACAACTTGCGCCAATACCTGAGCGATTTGGAAGGCATGGAGCCTGCCAATTTGTA
The DNA here is from genome assembly GCA_002479815.1 of bacterium UBA7470. Classification (GTDB taxonomy): domain Bacteria; phylum Pseudomonadota; class Gammaproteobacteria; order Burkholderiales; family Burkholderiaceae_C; genus UBA2334. Next base: position 9,749 of record DLPA01000004.1, read on the forward strand.
CGATATGTTGATTCGTACCGTCGAAAAGCCCTTGCTCGAACTGGTGATGGAACGCGCCCAACACAACCAGTCCCGCGCTGCGCAATGGCTGGGACTCAACCGCAATACCCTGCGTAAAAAACTGCTAGAGCATGGGTTGGCGGAGTAAGTCGATTTTTTTATTTGTTTCTTTGATTGGATTGTCCTATGCGAGCTTTGCTTTCTGTGTCCGATAAAACCGGTGTGTTAGAACTGGCGCGTGACCTCCACGCCCTCGGAATTGAACTGATTTCCACAGGCGGAACCGCCAAACTGTTGATGGATGCAGGTTTGCCTGTGGCCGAAGTGGCTGAGGTGACGGGCTTTCCTGAAATGCTCGATGGGCGCGTCAAAACCCTGCACCCCAAAGTACATGGCGGCTTGCTGGCAAGGCGCGACAGCCCTCTGCACATGGGCGCACTGGCGGCGTATGGCATACAAGCCATCGACCTCTTGGTGGTCAACCTCTACCCGTTTGAAGCCACCGTCGCCCAACCCGGGTGTAGCTTGGCCGATGCCATCGAAAACATCGACATCGGTGGCCCCGCCATGGTGCGCAGCGCCGCCAAAAACTGGAAAGACGTGGCGGTATTGACCGATGCCAGCCAGTACGCCCAAGTCATTGCTGATCTCAAAGCCACAGGTGCCGTCAGTGATGCGACCCGCTTTGCCTTGGCTGTGGCCGCCTTCAACCGCATCAGCAACTACGATGCCGCCATCAGCGATTACTTGTCGTCCATCAACTTGAGCCAAGGCGTGCCCGCCCAAGATGCAGCCCCCGCCCGTGAGCTGTTTTCGGCACAAACCAATGGTCGCTTTGTCAAACTGCAAGACTTGCGCTACGGCGAAAACCCGCACCAACAAGCCGCCTTCTACCGCGACCTCCACCCCGCCCCCGGCTCACTCGTCACCGCCCAGCAATTGCAAGGCAAAGAACTGAGCTACAACAACATCGCCGATGCCGATGCCGCTTGGGAATGCGTCAAAAGCTTTGATGCACCCGCTTGCGTCATCGTTAAACACGCCAACCCTTGCGGCGTGGCTGTCGGTGCTACGCCTTTAGAAGCGTACAGCAAAGCCTTCCAAACCGATCCGACCAGCGCCTTTGGCGGCATCAT
>DLPA01000004.1:10938-16441 GCA_002479815.1 bacterium UBA7470
GGCATCATCGCCTTCAACCGCCCTGTGGACGAGGCCGCCGCGCAACAAGTCGCCAAGCAATTCGTCGAAGTGCTGATGGCCCCCGCCTTCACGCCCGAAGCCTTGGCGGTGTTCAAGTCCAAAGTCAACGTCCGCATCCTGCAAATCGCCCTGCCCTCTGGTGGCGCAACAGCATGGGAACAAGGCCGCAATGCGGTCGATGTCAAGCGCGTCGGCTCAGGTCTGTTGATGCAAACGGCGGATATTCATGAACTGAAGCTGTCTGATCTGAAAGTCGTGACCCAACTGCACCCCTCCGAGCAGCAATTGCAAGACTTGCTGTTTGCGTGGAAAGTCGCTACCTACGTCAAGAGCAATGCGATTGTGTTCTGCGCCAATGGCATGACCTACGGCGTGGGTGCAGGCCAGATGAGCCGCTTGGACTCGGCCCGCATCGCCAGCATCAAGGCGCAAGCCGCAGGTCTGTCACTGGCGGCCACGGCAGTCGCCAGCGATGCCTTCTTCCCCTTCCGCGACGGGCTGGACGTGGTGGTCGATGCGGGCGCAACCTGCATCATCCAACCCGGCGGCAGCATGCGCGACCAAGAGGTGATCGATGCCGCCAACGAGCGCGGCGTGGCGATGGTGTTCTCAGGCGTGCGTCACTTCCGGCATTGAGATTCATGCCTTTCCTTTACAGACACGAGTGACCTGAGGCATTGCAGTACTGACGTGTGAAGTTCCGAGCCAGTTTGGGCCAAACTGTCCAGGATGCTGAAGTGATGCAGCCCTGCGAGGGCTTGTGCATAAGGCACGACACTTGTGCCCCAAACGTCTTGTATGAATTGGTTTTGGCGCAAAAACTCGGCGCTTTCCTGGCCACCTACCAAGGCCCAAAGAGCGCCGTGACGAGGGGGGGATTGATGAATGGGGCTGCACGCGCGCACTTGCGCAGGGGTGAGTTGCAAGGTTTCTTGCAAAAAGGGGGTGTGTCGCAAAGGCTCTAAATCAAACAAGCCAGAGAGGGCGACAGCGGCATGAGCCATGTAAGGGGCTTGCGCCAAAAGCCACGCCGCCAATTGTCCGCCTGCCGAATGTCCAACCAGCACCACACGCCGCGCATCCCCTCCCCATTGCCCGATGTGCTTGTGTACCCACGTCAGTGCTTGTAGCATCTGCTCACCAATCTCGGCCACCGTGACAGCAGGACACAGGGCGTAATTGGGGACGACCACGCATACCCCCGCTGCGGTGAAGGCCGGTGCGATGAAGGAGTGATCGGCCTTGTCCAAGCTGCGCCAATAGCCGCCATGCAAAAACACCAACACCGGCGCGAGGGGGCTGGATGCGCTGCGGGGTGTGCCGTCTGGCAAGAGGGCTGGAAACACATCCAACGTCTCTTTGGCTGGCGCACCTTTGGCGCTGTACGCCACGTCTAAGGTGCAGGGCTGACTGGCGCGTGCCGCTGCTGATGCCGCTGCCCAATGTGCAAGATGCTGCCCGTGCTCAGGCACGAGTGCGCGGTTGTTGTATTGGGCATTGAGCCAATCGCTGCTCCATTGGGGCGTATGCCCATTGTCCTGATTGGGAGGGTGCTGAACGACCACGGCATCAGTCTCCTTTTGAGTGTAGTGTGCCTATTGACTGGCCTTGCGCTGCCCAAAAGCTCATCGCAATCGCCGCCAAAACCAAAGTAAAACCAAGTTTGTGCAGTTGCAACAGATGTCCCTGTGCAATCAGCCAGCCGCCTAAGGCCGACCCCAGCGCCTGCCCACCATACATGGCAGAGGTGTTGAGTGCCACCGTGGCTGGGGCCAAAGCGGGCGACAGCTGAACCAGCCGTGCTTGCTGGGCTGAATTGGCAGCAAAACAACCCAAGGCCCACGGGACTAAGACCAGGGCCGCCGTCCAGACGGAACTGAAATACGGCCAAAGCAGCAAACTGAGGGCAATCAGACCTAAAGTCAAGGCCACCGCATGATCTGCACCCAGACGGTCAATGTGACGCGAAATCAGCATATTGCCAGCCAAACCAAACGCACCAAACCACAAGAACAACAGTGATAAGGTGTTTGCATCCGCCGCGAGTACCTGTTTGAAATACGGTGAGAAATACGAAAACAGTGCAAACTGACCAAAAGCCGACAGCAGTGTCACGCCCACGGTCAACATCAGCGGCAGGTGTTGCACCGCCTGCCTCCAGGCTTGGCGCGACAAGGCGACGGGGCGCACGCCATTGGGCATCACACGCCATACCCACGCTGCACAGAACAGCGCCAGCAGACCCACGCCTGCAAACGCCCAACGCCATCCCCACAAACCACCGATCCAAGCCGATAAGGGCATGCCCAAGACAGAGGCCACCGACCATCCTAAAAAAACGAAGGTCACGGCTTGCCCTCGTTGCTCAGGCTTGACCATCAAGCCCACGCTGGCAGCGGCCTGTGGCGTGAAAATCGCGGGGGATACCATCGTCAGCACTCGCAAGGGCAGCAAGATGCTGTAATCCGCCGCCATCGCGCACGCCAATAAGCCCATGCCGTACCAGACCAGCGCCGCAGACAACAAGCGCCGCCTGTCCCAACCTGCCACCACGCTGGCGAACACCGGCGCACCGATCCCCATCAGAATCGCCCCAGCTGTAATCAGCAAGCCCGCTTGCGTGATCGAAACCCCCAAGGACTGACTGAGGTCATTGAGCGTACCCGGGACGACCATGACCCCCGTACCGATGACGAAATTGCCCATGAGCAAGGCCCACAGCGCACGGCGCAAGGCCAGACGTTTCAAGTGTGCGGCGCTCATGTCGTTGGCCTAAAGCGCGAGCGAGGACAGCTCAAGCCCCTCAGGAAACACCCACAACAAAGCCGCTGTCATGGTGATGTAACGGGCCAACTTGCCCACCGCCATATAGGCCAGACAAGGCCAAAACGGCATCCTCAGCCAGCCCGCCACTGCACACAAGGGATCACCCACAGCGGGCAGCCAACTCAGCAGACACGCTTTTGGCCCAAAGCGTTGCAGCCACTCTAAAGCTTTGGTGTGTGAGCCTTGGGTGTGCTGCCTGTGTGCGCGGGCTTGATCAACCGCCGTATGTGCTCCCCATCCCATCCCCCAAGAAATAGCACCACCGATGGTATTGCCCACCGTGGCGACCAAGACGGCAGGCCAAAACAAATCTGGGTTGAGCTTGACCAAGCCGAACACCGCTGGCTCAGACCCCAAGGGCAGCAAGGTGGCAGAGACCAAGGCGACCACGAAGACCGTACTCAGTCCCACCTGAGGCAAACTCAGCCATGCCAAAAACGCAGCCAGATAAGCTTCCATGCACACCTATACCCAGAAAAAAGGCTCAGTATAGACAGGGCCGTGATTCGTAAGGGTCGCCAAGGTTTTAGGGCGGCTCAGGTGCTTATACGCCCCACACCAAATCGACCTGTGCGGCTTCGCACCGTTTTAAGGTTTCTAAAAAGGGCACGATGCGCTGGGCGAGGCTGATGCCTTGGCCTTGTTGAGCCGCTTCCCATGCGTCCTCCGTCGCCTCGGTCTCTTCGGGCTTAGGGTCTTGAGCTTCGGCTTGCGCGGCTTGCGTCAGCACGCGGCGGGCGTGTGCCATGTCTTGCCACAGAATCACGCCTGCGCCTTCGGGGTCTTTGCCCAACAAAGTCAATAGCTGTTGCCCTACGGCTTGGTGCATGAGCAAATCGCTGGTGGCACGAGATTTAAAACGGTACATCGTCACACATTCTCCTCAAAGAGCAGGGCTGGTTCTTGCCCTGACGACCTCATTCTCTCTGACCGATGTTGCAATCCCGCACCGACCAAGCCAGATGAATACAATTCTCATTCAGACTGTCTCTTTCGCTCCTATTCAATTCCATCCTTGCCCATGACCCGCTGGCTGTCTTTCTTGTTGTTGAGTGTGCTCGCGGTGGTACTGACCTTGCCTTTGCTGGCGCTGAGTTTGTCGTGGTTGAGCAGTGGGGGTGGCGATGTATTGATCGAAATGGGCAAGACGGTCTTGCCTGAGTATGCGCTGACCTCTTTGTGGCTGTGCGTGTCGGTTGCAGTGGGCGTGTCAGTGGTGGGTCTGAGCACTGCTTGTGCGGTCACACTGTTTGATTTTTGGGGTCGCCGCACCTTGGAGTGGGCGTTGCTCTTGCCGCTTGCCATGCCCGCCTATGTGGTGGCCTATGCCTACACCGATTTTTTGCAATTTTCTGGTCCATTACAAACCAGTCTGCGTGACTGGCTGGGGGTGCAGGGGCGGGTCTTTCCCGAAATTCGCAACACAGCGGGCGCAGCGTGGGTGTTTACGTTTTCGCTCTACCCTTATGTGTATTTGCTGGCGCGCACCGCTTTGAGTGAGCGGGCCAGTCAGTTGATGGAGGCAGCGCGGCTCTTGGGTGCGCCTTTAAGCCGTCGCATCCGCGAAGTGGCCTTGCCCTTGGCTCGCCCTGCGGTGGCCGCAGGCATGGCCTTGGCTTTGATGGAAACCTTGGCTGATTTTGGAGTCGCCAGCTACTTTGGCATTCAAACCTTCACCGCTGGGGTCTATAAGGCGTGGCTGGTGATGGACAACCGCTTAGCTGCTGCGCAATTGGCGACCTTGCTGCTGGTGGTCGTAGTTGTGCTGTTGCGTTTAGAGCACATGGCGCAGCAACGCATGCGCTTTGCGGCACTGAAAGGTGGGCGGCTCGGTGGGGCCGATGCCCAGCCTGTGCATTTGTCGGGGCATTGGGCGGCATGGGCATGGTTGATTTGCGTCTTGCCACTCGCATTTGGTTTCATCTTGCCTGTATTGTTCATGCTGCGCCCTTTGTGGGTTGGATGGGAGGAACTGCATTGGGGGCCGTTTATCACATGGGCCTTCAATAGTTTGAGCTTGGCCGCCTTGAGCGCCGCACTGGCGGTGACCGTGGCCTTGGGTTTGGCGTTTGCCGTGCGCGTGCAAGCCAAGCGGGGTGGGTTGGGGCAAGTGACGCAGTGGGTGGCTCAACTGGCTGCGCTGGGGTATGCCGTGCCCGGTGCGGTGATTGTGGTGGGCCTGTTGTTGCCTGTGGGCTGGATACAAGGCACATGGCCCGAATCCAGTCTGGGCTATTGGTTGACCGCCACCCTCTTGGGTTTGATCTGGGCGTATTTGGTACGTTTTGTGGCGGTGGCGCTGCAATCCATTCAAAGCGGTTATGCCCGTCTCCCACTAAGCCTAGACGAATCGGCGCGTATGTTGGGGACCACGGGGTTTGGGCTGGCGTGGCGTGTTCACCTCCCCTTGCTGCACCGAGCGATTGCTGCCGCAGGTTTGCTGGTTTTTGTGGATGTGATGAAGGAGTTACCTGCCACCTTGGTGCTGCGCCCCTTCAACAGCGACACCCTAGCGGTGATGACCTATCAATTGGCCAGAGACGAGCGTTTAGGCGAAGCCGCCTTGCCCGCGCTCACTTTAGTGGCGGTGGGTTTATTACCCGTTGTCCTGCTCAGTCGCACACTCAGAACAAAGACGCATCAGCCCCAACCAGGC
>DLPA01000004.1:16513-16761 GCA_002479815.1 bacterium UBA7470
GATGCGCTTGGTCGAAAACGGTATTCCCCCAGTTTTTTCGAGTCTTTTTTCATGATATAAAAACGAACTTCGGAAAATGAACTTTGGTCAGGGTGGTGCAAGCCGACTTGACCACCATGCTCCGTTCGGCTCAGGCCGGCGTCGCGTTTTACCCCAGCGATCAAACCCACCGCATAAGAAGGAGTCAACATGTCTCAGACTGCATCCACCATCGTCTATACCCTTACCGATGAAGCCCCTTTGCTGGC
>DLPA01000004.1:16810-17004 GCA_002479815.1 bacterium UBA7470
ACCGATGAAGCCCCTTTGCTGGCCACTGCGTCGTTTTTACCTATCGTGCAGTCGTTTGCACAAACGGCTGACGTTCAAGTCACCACCGCAGATATTTCCGTCGCAGCGCGTGTGTTAGCGGCATTTCCTGATCGTTTGACTGAAGCGCAGCGCGTGCCTGATACCTTGGCTGAACTGGGCAAGCTGACGCTGCG
>DLPA01000004.1:17074-17515 GCA_002479815.1 bacterium UBA7470
AAGCTGCCCAACATCAGCGCCTCAGTTGCCCAGCTCAAAGCCTGTATTAAAGAGCTGCAAGACAAGGGCTACGCGCTGCCAGAGTATCCTGACGATCCAAAAACCGACGAAGAAAAAGAAATTCGTGCCCGTTATGGCAAGTGCATCGGTTCTGCGGTGAACCCTGTGCTGCGTGAAGGCAACTCCGACCGCCGCGCACCCAAAGCCGTCAAGGAATACGCTCGTAAAAATCCTCACAGCATGGGGGAGTGGGCACAGGCTTCACGCAGCCACGTTTCTCATATGCACCACGGTGACTTTTATCATGGTGAAAAATCCATGACGTTGGATCGTGCCCGCAACGTGAAGATGGAACTCATCACCAAGAGCGGCAAAACCATCGTACTCAAGTCCAAAGTCGCCTTGCTGGATCGTGAAATCATCGACAGCATGTTCATGAGC
>DLPA01000227.1 GCA_002479815.1 bacterium UBA7470
ATGCGTGGTGGAGGCGTTGTAGAGGCATTTTTTTAGTAAAAATGGCTTAAAAAATAATTAAAAATGACTGTATCCCTTTAAATTATTGCGTAAGCAGCTCACTTTTTTTACTATGATTTTTCTAGTTCTACACACAAGGCAGCGGCGATGACTTGAGCCGCATCAGGGCGGGCGATGCGGCGGGCGTTGTGCTGCATTTGCGTCATACGCGGGGCATCGTTGAGCCAACGCAGCAAATACCATGCCGCATCTGCGACTTCGTGCAAGCGCACTGCCGCACCTTCTTCAAGCAAGTGATCGCAATTGCGCTGCTCTTGGCCCGGAATGGGGGAGACGAGGGCCATGGGCTTGCCTTTTGCCAAAATTTCGGTGGTGGTCAAGCCGCCGGGTTTGGTGACGATGAGGTCAGCCGCGTCCATATAGCGATGAATGTCACTGACGAAGCCCAGCACTTGCACGGGCACGTGCAAGGTGGCGGCGCGTTCACGGCAGGCTTGCGCCAATTCGACATTGCGGCCTGCAATCACGACCACGCTCAGGCCGCAGTCTGCCCCTGTAAAGCTGTCGAGCATGGCTTCGAGTGGGCCGATGCCAAAACCGCCCGACATCAGCAAGACGGTAGGGCGCTCGGGCAGCCCCAGTTCGGCACGGGCAAGCGGCGCGGGGGTGTGGCTGGCAAAGACCGGATCGACAGGAATACCGCTGGTGTGGATGGCCTCGGCAGACACGCCTTTGCGGCTCAATTCACGCGCAGCGGCTTCGTTCGCCACGTAGTAGTGGTCGATGTGGGGATGGACCCAAAACGCATGGGGGCTGATGTCGGTGATGACGGCGTGGACGGGCGTGTTCAATTCGCCTTTGCGCTTTAAGTCGGATAGCAAGGACAGCGGTAAAAAGTGCGTGCAGGCAATCGCTTTCGGTTGCACTTCGTCAAGCAGCCGTCGAAAGCTGGGGCTGTTGATCTGATCCAAGGCCAGCCGTGCCCGTACCCGTTTGCTGCCGCTGTGGCGCACGTTGTCGGCTTTGTCGTACAAATAGCCCCACAACTCGGGCGCACGCTGCACCAGCTCAATATAGGCTTGGGTGTAGAGGCTGCGGTACAGCGGGCTGGTGCAATCCAAGGTGTCGATCAGCGTAGGTGCGGGCGCTTGCGCCTGCGTCAGGGCGGCGGCGATGGCTTGGGCAGCGCGGGTATGCCCAGCACCCGCCGTGGCGTGCAGCAACAAAATCGGCGCAGAAACATAGGGCGTATGGGGCTGATGAGGTGGCATAGAAGAACAACCCAAAAGGACTACTTTATATCAACCCGTGAACCAATGGCTTGCTCAGATCAGCCACAGGGCTTGCACGGGTGGCACAGCAGCAGGCCGCCATGTGCGTTCTTCAGCCCGGGCACGCCAGCCTTGGGCGTTGCGCCTGACCTCCAACACCAAACTAGAGCGCGTGCCATAGCCGGCGGGTGGATGTGCGGTGGCGGGCACATCGACCCAAATGGCGGATAGAGCACGCTCCCATGCCAAGGGTACGCCTGTGTGGGGCAAGTCGGCATCGGGGGCGATGGTGGCATCGCGCAGGCAAGGCCACAGTTCGGGCCAAAGCGGGTTGGTGGGGGCTTGCAAGTCTGCATGGAGGCACTGCTGCAAGTGGGCGCTCAGGCGCTGGGTTTTGGGCCAAGGCGTGTCCAGCCCGGCGTTCGACAAGCCGTAAACGCCCGCAGGCAACTCGGCTTGCAGCAAGTGCGCTTGCACTTGTTGCGTCAAGGCTTGCAGGTGCGGTGGCAGTTGGGGCGCGATCAGGCGAGGGCGGTTGTTGAGCCAGACCCAATGCGCTTGCTGCACATCGCCCAGCACCAAATTGAAGCCGCCATAGACGCTGGCCTCGCGCAGCGGCGTGTGGTGCAGCAGGTGGTGCAAGGCGGCTGGTGCGTCATGGGGATGGGTGCGCGACGTATCCAGCCACGACAGGGCCAGCTCGCCACGGCTGCGTGGTGCTTTGTGAAAGGCGGTGGCATCGCGCACATTGGTCAGCAGGGCGATGCGGCTGCCCGCGCAGCCTATCCAAGTCCCGCCGTCACGCAAATCACGCCCTGCACGCACGGGTGTGCCGGCGGGTGTGCGCCATGTGTGCCACGCCGCTGTGGGGCGGTCTAGGCTTTCGTCTCGATTGGCGGCGAGCAACAGCGCCAGATCGGGCTGGGTGTGCAGCGCAAACGCCATCAAGCACATCAAATATCTTCCAGCAAGGGATAGGGCAGGGGCAAGACTTGCAAGCGGGCGGTGGCGGCAGGGACTTGCAGCGCCGCTTCGTCAATGGCGTTGGTTTGCACGGCGATCAGCGCCCAGTGTGTGCTGTGAGGTGCGCTTTGAGATGCAGCTTGGGGCGCATCTGCCGCCGCCACGACCAAGCCGCAAGGCTGTTCGCTGTCTTTGGGGTGGAACACCTCTTGCCCCACTTGCAGCGCCGCATCGCTGGTAACGAGGTAGGTACGGCGCTTGAGCGTGCCTCGGAATTGGCTGCGGGCGACGACCTCTTGGCCCGGATAGCAGCCTTTTTTGAAGTTCACGCCGCCCACCGATTCGTAATTCAACATTTGCGGCACTAGGGCATCGACCAGCGGGGCGGTGACGGGGGCGATGCCGCTGCACACCTCCAACCACTGCCAAATGCTCGTGGGCAATTCAGGCATGGGGGAGGGCGATCCAGCCATTTTCACGCACAGCGCACGCGCCACCGTGCCCGATTCGGTGGTGACGCTGCTCAGGCGAACGACGTGGGTGCTGTGGGTGTCTTGAGCCATGCTGTATTTGCGCCACGCCTGTGGCGGCAGCTCGGGGGCGAGTGCGGCAACGCTGTTGCCCATCACGCCCCACACCTCCCATTCGGCGCTGGCATCGCTGAGTTTGCAGGCGGCTCGCAGCACGAACATCGACAAGCGTTTGAGCGTGGCGGCCAAAATGGAGCGGTCGCAAATCAGCAGGATGTCATCAGCGGCTTGCTTGAAGCAGATAAAACTCGCCAACAAACGCCCTTTGGCCGAGCAATAGCCCGCCAAACGCGCCTCGCTCATGGGCAAGAGGGATGTGTCTTGCGTCAATTGACCGTGCAGAAACTTGGCGGCATCGGCTCCTTGGGCGCGAATCACGCCCAAGTGCGCCAGTCGGCTGTATCCGTGGTAGGTGGGCATGGCTTGAGAAACTGAATCGGGAGTGGCAAAAGTCATCATGGGGCGCGATTATGATCCCAAGCTTTTTACACGCACACCAATTGGGGTTGTCCACGGCGGTGTGGGCGATGTTCATGTGGTGTCGAGTGGGATGAAGTAATGCGACGTTTGATAGGGGCGCTGGTCGCCTTGGTGTTGGTCGGGTGTGCCGCAGCAGCGGCCGCCGTGTGGTGGTGGCAGCAGGCCTTGCCCTTGCGCTTGAAGTCGGGTGAGACGGTGGTCGATGTGGTGATTCCGTCTGGCACTGCCGCGCAGCGGGTGGCGCAGTTGCTGGTAGAGGCGGGGGTCGATGTGCCGACGTGGGCCTTGTACGCAGCCATGCGCTTGACGAATCAGCAGACCCAACTGAAAGCCGGCACTTATGAAATTGCACCCGGCACCACGCCTGAGGCTTTGCTGGACAAGCTGGTGCGCGGTCAACAAGCCCTACGCAAAATCACCTTCATTGAGGGTTGGACGTTTGCCCAAATGCGCAAGGCTTTAGAGAAAGCCGAGCATCTCAAACCCAGCACACAGACCTTTGCGCCTGAGCAAATCATGAGCGAGTTGGGGCGTGCGGGGGTGCATCCCGAAGGGCGCTTTTTCCCCGATACCTATGTCTATCCGAAAAACAGCCGCGACATCGAGGTGCTGAAAATGGCCCTGCAAGCGATGGATCAAAAGCTGGCGCAGGCGTGGGGGCTGCGTGGTGCGGGGCTGCCCTTGAAGTCTGCCGATGAAGCCTTGATTTTGGCGAGCATCATCGAAAAAGAAACGGGGCAAGAGGCAGACAGGAGGCTGGTGTCGGGCGTGTTCATCAACCGCATGCACAAAAATATGCGTTTGCAAACCGACCCTACCGTCATTTACGGCATGGGCGCAGCGTTCCAAGGCCGTTTGCGGCGCGTGGATTTGGACACCGATACGCCTTACAACACCTACACCCGTGCCGGTTTGCCCCCCACCCCGATTGCCATGCCGGGCTGGGCATCACTGAAGGCGGCGGTGCAACCCGCGCAAACGCCTGCTTTGTATTTTGTGGCGCGGGGCGATGGCTCTAGCCAATTCAGTGCGACACTTGAGGAACACAACCGTGCCGTGCGGCGATACATTTTGAATCAATAAATTTCTAGAGACAATTTTGCTATCTGGCGCTTTAAATAAAAGCGATAGAAGCTATTATTTTTTAAGTAAAACATGGGCAATACTGTTCAACTTGGCTTGTTCATCAGCTTTGAAGGCATAGACGGGGCGGGCAAGTCCTCGCACATTGCTGCTTTGGCCTCGGCCTTTCGTGCCCAAGGCCGCATCGTCACCTTGACCCGTGAACCCGGGGGTACGCCCTTGGCCGAGAAGCTGCGGGCGCTGGTACTGCACGATCCTATGGATGCGCTGACCGAAGCCTTGCTGGTGTTTGCTGCCCGACGCGATCATTTGGCGCAAGTCATAGAGCCTGCTTTGCAACGCGGCGAGGTGGTGATTTCTGACCGCTTCACCGATGCGACGTTTGCCTACCAAGGTGGGGGGCGTGGCTTTGATGTGTCGGTCTTGCAAACCCTGGAGGCTTGGGTGCAAGGCCATGCGTTGCCCAACGGTCAACACGCCTTGCGTCAGCCCGACTTGACGCTGTGGTTTGAATTGGCCCCGGCGGTTGCAGCGGCGCGTTTGGTAAATGCGCGTTCGCCCGATCGTTTCGAGGCCGAGTCTGGCGCATTCTTTCAGCGGGTACACGAGGGCTATGCCCAACGTTGCGAGGCCGACCCTCAGCGGTTTGCCCGCCTTGCAGCCGATGCCAGCCGCGCTTCAGTGGCAGCGGCGGTGCTGGCAGCCGTGCAGCAGCGGGGTTGGATCGATGACGCTGCGGTGGCTGTGGCTTTGGCGCAGACGGATACCTATTCAGCGACCGATTCCGGTGCCGTTTCTGCTGTCGTACAAGCATGAGCACCGCTGCCAGCCCGAAACCCAGCCCTAGGCCAACGGTTGCGCCCGCCCTTGCGCCGTGGTTGCAGCGTCAGTTGGCGCAATTGTTGACGCAACGGGGGCACGCCTTGCTGCTGGCTGGGCCATCAGGCTTGGGGCAGTTCGATTTGAGTTTGGCCTTGGCGCGTGCATGGCTGTGCGAGCAGCCCACCCCCCATGGCGCTTGCGGGCGCTGTGGCGCTTGTCACGCCATCGACGTACGTACCCATGCGGAGTTGCTGGTTTTGTTGCCCGAAGTCTTGGCTTTGCCTTGGGGCTGGCCGATAGACCCCAACATGGCTAAAAAAATCGAGAGCAAAGAAGCCAAGCCCAGCAAGTGGATACGTGTCGAAGCGGCGAGACGAGTGGTGGAGTTTGCTCAAACCACACGCGGACGAGGGGCGGTGAAGGTGGTGCTGGTGTATCCGGCAGAAAGGCTCAATGTCGAATCGGCCAACACCTTGCTCAAAACCCTAGAGGAGCCTGCGGGGGACGTGCGCTTTGTGCTGGCGACCGAATCGGCCCACGCCTTGCCCGCAACCATACGCAGCCGTTGCCAAACCCATGCCCTGACGTGGCCGGACGAAGCACAAGCCTTGGCATGGTTGCAAACTTGCCAGCCGGAGCTGGACGAGGCCGCATGGCGCGTTTGGCTGCAAGCCGCAGGTGGGCGGCCCAGCGATGCCTTGGCTTGGGCGAGTCGGGGCCTAGACCCGGCGGTATGGGCGCAATTGCCCAAGGCCATTGCCCTAGGTCAGGCCGATGCACTCTTGAGCACATGGGCCGCCGCCGACCAGTTGGCGGTGTTGCAAAAGCTGTGTCACGACTTGATGGCGGTGGCGGTGGGAGCTGCGCCACGGTTTTTTGCAGCCGCGCATTTGCCTCCTGCGCCTACGCTGCACACACTGCAAGCATGGGCCAAGACGCTGAACGACACCGCACGCACGGTCGAGCATCCTTTTCATGCGGCCTTGGCCTTGGATGCGTGGTTGGCAGGGGCACAAAGAGTGTGGTCGGTTCCAGAAAAATCACACCGCAGTATTTAAGACTGCCTTGAAAAATCTGCTTCTGCCTACAATCAGGGCTTTTAAAATCACACCAGCGAGTCAACGATGAACACGCCCGCACCAGTTTCAGGCGGATCGGTCCGCCCCAGTGTTTTACAGTTGGGTATTAAAGAAAAAGCGGCACTTTATGCGGCCTACATTCCTATCTTCAAAGATGGAGGTTTATTTGTACCCACCACTAAAGATTACAGATTGGGGGATGATTTGTATGTGTTGGTCAGTTTGCCCGACGATCCTCAGAAATATCCCGTAGCAGGTAAAGTCGCATGGGTGACACCTGCTCGAGCAGCAGGCAACCGCACGCAAGGTGTGGGTGTCGTGTTCCCCAGTGACGAGAAAACGCAGCATCTGAAAATGCGAATTGAACAAATGTTGGGGGCGTATTTATCCTCAGACCGGCCGACACAAACCATTTAGTCTGTACATTGGTCTCGTGATCTGATGGTGTTTATTGTTTTTTGAATTGAATGTTTACCGATTCCCACTGCCACCTCAATTTCCCTGACTTTCAAGGTCAGATTCAATCGTTGCTGCAAAGCATGTCAGAGGCGAAGGTGCATCGCGCCTTGTGCATCAGCACCACGCTGGAGGAGTTTCCTGACGTTCACGCGCTTGCACTGGCACACGCTCCCTTATGGGCGACGGTGGGTGTACACCCCGACTATGAAGGCGTGCAAGAGCCTCGCCTAGAAGATTTGCTGCAAAGTGCGGCCTTGCCCAAAGTGGTGGGCATCGGTGAAACGGGTCTGGATTACTACCGTTTGAATGGACGCTCGGTGGCTGAGATGGAGTGGCAGCGGCAGCGTTATCGCGTGCATATTCAGGCGGCACGTCAGACCCGTTTGCCTTTGGTGATTCATACGCGCAGCGCCTCAGATCACACCTTGGCGATTTTGCGTGAAAGCGGTGGCTTTGGCGCTGGGGCTGAGCATACGGACTGGCCAGTTGCCACTGGGGTGTTTCACTGCTTCACTGAAAGCATGAGTGTGGCGCGCGCGGCTTTGGACTTGGGGTTTTACATCTCGTTTTCAGGCATTTTGACGTTTAAAAATGCCGCAGAGCTGCGCGAGGTCGCCGCCTATGTACCCTTAGACCGCATTTTGATCGAAACCGATAGTCCCTATCTTGCACCCGTACCCTATCGCGGCAAAACCAACACGCCTGCGTACGTGCCTTACGTCGCTGCTCAGATTGCCCAGATCAAAGGCATTTCTGTCGATGCAGTGGCTCAAGCCACAGACGGCAATGTGGATCGACTGTTTCCCAACGCAATCTCCCGTCAACCTCATCAAACCTATGCTCATCATTCGGAGGTGCTGGTATGAATGACGGTCAGCGCATCACAATCACCACTCGTCGCCGTGCCGTGCTGTATGGCTGTGCTGTCCTTGGGGGGATGGGCGCGGCAGGTCTTGTTTGGGCAGGATCATTCGAGGATTTTTTCACGGCCATCAAGCGAGATGATCCCAGTCGGATGCAGGAACTCTACGAACGAGGCTTTGATGTCAATACCCTCAACGGCAAGGGACAGCACGCGCTGCATTTGGCATTCATGGAGCCAGCGTTGAAGGTCGCTGAGTTCTTAATCAAGCACCCTGCGGTGGATGTGGATGTTCGCAATCCCCAAGGAGAAACGCCGCTGATGTTGGCACTTTTAAAAGGGCACTTTGAATGGGCCAAACAACTGGCCGCGCGTGAAGCGGACATCAACAAACCCGACTGGGCACCTTTGCATTACGCGGCTGCACACGTGGGCTCTCAGGCGGTGGAACAAGTCAAGTGGTTGCTGCAAGAACATGCTTACATAGACGCCGAATCGCCCAACGGCACCACACCGTTGATGATGGCGGCTCAGTATGGCAGCGATCAGGTCGTCAAGTTGCTGTTGGAGGAGGGAGCTGATCCCTCACTCAAAAACGCAGTCGGCCTGAGAGCCTTAGACTTCGCCCTTAAAGGCCGCCGTCCAACAGCACAAGACTTATTGGCTGAGGCATTGAGGGGCAAAAGACCCGCAGGGCAGTGGTAAGCCGCACGTTCACGGTATCAGCATCACCAATGAAAACGCCTAGCCTTTGGTTCAAAGGCTAGGCGTTTTGTTTTTCAGTGACTGTTTGCCTCTTTGAGTGCATACACCATGTTCAAAGAGGCTTCTCGTCCGTTACTCGGTGGCTGCGGCTTCCTCGGGTTTGGTTCTGTCCGACTTTTTGGGCAGGGGAGTGATGTCCAGTTTGACATCGCTCGTTTCTTGACCTTTGTCGTTGGTTTTTATTTCAATGTCTACCGTCAGGCGACCGCCATCCGTCAGACGGCCGAACAACAACTCATCAGCCAGCGCACGGCGTATGGTGTCCTGGATGAGGCGCTGCATGGGGCGTGCGCCCATTAAAGGATCGAAGCCCTTTTTCGCCAAGTGCTTGCGCAAGTTGTCGGTGAAGGTGACTTCGACTTTTTTCTCGGCCAACTGGGTTTCCAATTGCAGCAAGAATTTGTCCACCACGCGCAAAATGATTTGCTCATCCAGTGCTTTAAAGCTGACCATTGCATCCAGCCGATTGCGGAACTCGGGCGTGAACAGGCGTTTAATATCTGCCATTTCATCGCCAGACTCGCGCGGATTGGTGAAGCCGATGGTGGCCTTGTTCATGGTTTCTGCGCCCGCATTGGTCGTCATGATGAGGATGACATTGCGGAAGTCGGCCTTGCGCCCGTTGTTGTCGGTCAGCGTGCCGTGGTCCAT
>DLPA01000096.1 GCA_002479815.1 bacterium UBA7470
GCCAGTGTGCTGCTGGCGCACACCATCCCCGCTGTCTTTGTCCCTGAAACCTTGTCCGGCATGGAGTTGCTGGAGCAGTTTCGCGCACGCGCCATGCGCATGGTGTTTGTGGTGGACGAATATGGTGTGGTGCAGGGCTTGCTCACGCCTTTAGATTTGCTGGAGGCCATCACCGGCGAGTTATCGACCGAAACGCCCGTGGATGCCTGGGCCACGGCTCAGCCCGATGGCTCATGGCTGGTCGATGGGGCCATGCCCGCGCAAGAACTCAAAGCCCGATTGGACATCGACGATCTGCCTGACGAGGACAAGGGGCTGTACAACACCGTGGCAGGCCTGATGCAAACCTTGTCGGGGCATTTGTTGGCCCAAGGTCAAGGTGTGGAATGGGCTGGATGGCATTTTGAAGTGCTCGCCTTGGACGGTCGCCGCATCGACCGCGTGCGCATCCGACGTTTGCAATAGCCCCCATCAACGCATAAAAATCATAGTATTTTTTGTGAGCTGCTTACGCAAGAATGACCAGCTATTTTGTCATTATCGTGCTTAAAAAACATTCAATAAATCTCAAAAAACAGCTTGGAAAGCCTTTTTTTGCCTTCAACGAAGCCTTTTTTCCTTTTGAGAACCATTTTTTTTAACAAAAAAAGCTTTTTTAAAGATTAAATTAGGCCGAAAACAGCGTATTTGTTGCGTAAGCAGCTCACTTTTTTTACTATGCTTTTAGAGGGTGCTTGACTGAGGAGCGTGCAAAAACAGCCAGTCTTTGAAAGCCATTGCCGCAGGCGACAGCTTTTTCCCTGCCGCATAGACCACATACCAGTGCCGCAGCAGCGGAAAGCCTTGCACGTCCAGCGTCACCAGCTCGCCCAGTGCCAACTCAGGTTTGACGGTGGTCGCTGACACCACCGCCAGCCCTAAGCCACCCGCCACGGTTTGCTTGATCGCTTCGTGACTGCCCACTTCAAGGCGGGTTTTGAGCTGCACGCCGTGATCGGCAAAAAAACGCGCTTCGGTCAGCCGTGTGCCTGAGCCTGCTTCGCGCCGAATAAAAGCATACTCGGCCAAAGCGCGTGGGGCAATCGCCGTCTGTGTCGCCAGCGGGTGCGTCGGGGGCGCAATCAGCACCAGCGGGTTATCGGTCCACCGTTCGCACACCACAGGCATCTGCTCAGGCGGTAAGCCCATGATGTAGAGATCGTCTTGATTTTGCGCCAGCCGTTGCAGCAAGGTTTCGCGGTTGCCCACCACCATCGCTACGTCGATGCCCGGATGTTGGGCGCAAAACCCGCCCAACAATTTGGGGACGGTGTATTTCACCGTCGTCAAAATGGCCAGTTTCAGGCTGCCTTTTTCTATGCCTTTTAAAGCAGCTAAGTCTTGTGACAGCAGCTCTAGCCGCGCTTCGACATCGGCACACGCATCGGCCAAGGTGCGACCCGCTGCCGTTAAAAAAATCTTCTTGCCCAGTTGCTCAAACAAAGGCTGCCCCACGGCATCAGCGAGTTGTTTGACTTGCAGCGACAGCGTGGGTGGCGACAGGTGCAGCGCCTCTGCCGCCCGCGCAAAACTGCCGTGACGGGCCACAGTTAAAAAAATCCGCAATTGATGCAGGGTGAGATGGCGCAGGTTCAGTTTCATCTGAATGATTTATTTTTATAAAAGATGATGTTTATAACATTCTACTTTTATTTATCGTTGATGACTTTCAGAATACGCAGCAGTTCAACGCACACACCAACACACTTCTTTTTGGTGCGCTTTGAGCACCAAGTGCATTGTTTTGTGAATTTTTGATTTCTCTTTTTGATTGAGGAGCACACATGGCCACCAAAACCTACAACGCGGGTGTCAAGGAATACCGCAGCACCTACTGGGAACCTCACTATGTCGTGAAGGACACCGATTTGCTGGCGGTGTTCAAAATCACGCCACAACCCGGTGTGGATCGTGAAGAAGTGGCGGCTGCCGTGGCGGCTGAATCGTCCACCGGCACATGGACGACGGTGTGGACGGACTTGCTCACCGATTTGGACTACTACAAAGGCCGCGCCTACAAAATTGAAGACGTACCCGGCGACGACACCTGTTTTTATGCCTTCGTCGCCTACCCGATTGATTTGTTTGAGGAAGGCTCGGTCGTCAACGTGCTGACCTCTTTGGTGGGCAATGTGTTTGGCTTCAAAGCCTTGCGTGCCTTGCGTTTAGAGGATGTGCGCTTCCCCATCGCCTATGTGAAGACCTGCGGCGGCCCGCCCCACGGCATTCAGGTCGAACGCGACATCATGAACAAATACGGTCGCCCGCTGCTGGGTTGCACCATCAAGCCCAAGCTCGGGCTGTCGGGCAAAAACTATGGTCGTGCCGTGTACGAGTGCTTGCGTGGCGGGCTGGACTTCACCAAAGACGACGAAAACGTCAACAGCCAGCCCTTCATGCGGTGGCGGCAGCGGTTTGACTTTGTGCAAGAGGCCATCGACAAAGCCGAACGCGAAACGGGCGAGCGCAAAGGCCACTACCTCAACGTGACCGCCCCCACGCCCGAGGAGATGTACAAGCGTGCCGAGTACGCCAAAGAAATCGGCTCACGCATCATCATGCACGACTACATCACCGGTGGTTTTTGCGCCAACACGGGGCTGGCGAACTGGTGTCGTGACAACGGCATGCTGCTGCACATCCACCGCGCCATGCACGCCGTGCTCGACCGCAACCCGCACCACGGCATCCACTTTCGCGTGCTGACGAAAATTTTGCGCTTGTCGGGGGGCGACCATTTGCACTCGGGCACGGTGGTGGGCAAGCTGGAGGGCGACCGCGCTTCGACCTTGGGCTGGATCGACCTGATGCGCGACAGCCTCATCAAGGAAGACCGCAGCCGTGGCATTTTCTTTGACCAAGATTTCGGTTCCATGCCCGGCGTGATGCCGGTGGCCTCTGGCGGCATCCACGTCTGGCACATGCCCGCACTGGTGAACATTTTTGGTGATGACTCGGTGCTGCAATTTGGTGGTGGCACGCTGGGTCATCCTTGGGGCAACGCTGCGGGTGCGGCTGCGAACCGCGTGGCACTGGAGGCCTGCGTCAAAGCCCGCAACGAAGGCGTGGCGGTGGAAAAAGAAGGCAAAGCCGTGCTGCTTGAGGCCGCCAAGCATTCGCCTGAGTTGGCAATTGCGATGGAGACTTGGAAAGAAATCAAGTTTGAATTCGACACCGTGGACAAATTGGACATTGCACACAAATAAGCTTTATCTCTTATCAATAAAGCGTAACGTGCTCTCTTTTTTATAATTTAGGATTCATCATGCAAGACTACACCTCGCGCCTGTCTGACCCCGCCAGCCGCAAATTTGAAACCTTTTCGTACTTACCAGCCATGACTGCCGACGACATCCGCAAACAAGTGGCCTACATCGTCGGCAAGGGCTGGAACCCCGCCATTGAGCACACCGAACCCCAATACCTGATGGATTCGTATTGGTATATGTGGAAACTGCCCATGTTTGGCGAAACCGACATCGACCGCATCTTGGCCGAGGCAGAGGCTTGCCACCAAGCCAACCCGGACAACCATGTGCGTTTGATTGGATACGACAACTTTGCCCAAACCCAAGGCGCGTCGATGGTGATTTATCGCGGCAAAACCGTGTAACGCCATCGCGCAAACAGCACAAGCAGCAGGAGACTCCCATGACCGAGGCCATGATGAACGCCTACCGCATCGCACAGCAACCCTATTACCGTGCGGTGGCAGATGAAATCCATCTGTTTGAGGCCGCCTATTCGGTGCGTATGCCCATGATGCTCAAAGGCCCCACGGGGTGCGGCAAAACCCGCTTTGTGGAGTACATGGCGTGGAAGTTGGGCAAACCGCTCATCACCGTGGCGTGCAACGAGGACATGACCGCTTCGGACTTGGTGGGGCGTTTTCTGCTGGATGCCCAAGGCACACGCTGGCAAGACGGCCCCTTGGCCACTGCCGCGCGTGATGGGGCGATTTGTTATCTGGATGAGGTGGTGGAAGCCCGTCAAGACACCACCGTGGTCATCCACCCCTTGACCGACAACCGCCGCGTCTTGCCCCTAGAGAAAAAGGGCGAGCTGCTCAAAGCGCATCCCGATTTTCAGATCGTCATCTCCTACAACCCGGGCTACCAAAGCCTGATGAAAGA
>DLPA01000020.1 GCA_002479815.1 bacterium UBA7470
GGCATGGCCTTTTCGACATCGCCCCTGAGTGCTTGCGCGGCTTCGATGTTGACGTACAGGGCGCGGTAATGCCCTTGCTGGTTCAAATGCTTCATCAATGCCAGCAGGCACGTCGTTTTACCCGTCTGCCTAGGCGCGTGCAGCACGAAGTAGCGTTGCTGTCGAATCAGTATCTCTATGTCTTGCACGTCGATCCGTTGCAGGGGATCAATCATGTAGTGATCGGCAGCGACACTGGGGCCAGCGTTATTGAAGTATTTCATGAAGGGATTATTCCTGATCTGGCTGGGGTTGCGAGCATGAACCGCGCCCTTGTTGCCCCCAGTTGCTGTGGGGAACGATGTGGATAAGTGTGTTCAGATCGGCGCAAAGCCTTGTGGGGCTTGGGTTTGAACAGCTTGCTTGTTTTTTGTGCAGAACATCAGTCTGAAAAGCAAGCAGAAGGATAAAAAAATATTCATCTTCAATTGACACATAAGATAATCATCAAAAGCTAAAGAAAGCATATACAAAAATTGAACTGAACACTATATATTTATACAGATATTTTATCTGCCAACACTATTTCTAGAACACACAAGTGGGTGCTTTTTTTGTCAAGGCATCGCGCAAACGGTTACTCCAATCGGCGACGGAGGGTGGCAGGGGTGTACCTGTGCGTGTCCAGTCTTGCGCCAATTCATCTAGGGCGCTTGGAATCGAGGGTTGCAGGGCATCGTTTTCGTGACAGGCTGCATAGTGCGCCCACAGCAAGTGGGCCAATGGGACTGCTTTGGTCTGCGACCGAACCCGATGCAGGCTATCGAGCACGTCGTTCACGTTCATGCCTGTGAGCACCAGTGGCGTGTGCTTGCTGTCAAAAGAACTTTGGTCGAGTTGAGCGGCCCCAGTGAGTCGGGTCTGAGCGACATACAGTCGGTTGACTTGCTCTTTGACCAAGGGAGCGTTTTCTTGTAATGCGTCGGCAGGCAGCAAGCTCAATTGCATCACGCCTCTTGCTGCCAAATTACGAATCTGGAACCACTCAGGGCCTGATTTTTCGGCTTGCGCCAGTGTCTTTGTCGATTCTTGATCCTGTTGCAAGCTGGTGAGCACCGCGCGGGTTTGGATGGACGGCATCAGCTTCAAGCCCCAATTTGCTTGCTGTGTGGCCCACCAACTGCCCGTTTGGCGTGCTTGCGTCAATGCTTGCGTCACCGTCGGTTCTAGCTGATGCGCCACGGCCTGTGGGTTCCACAGCGCGACACCTGTTCCTACGCTGCCCATCAGCACTGCGGCTGCCAGCATTTTCGGGCTGGGTGGTTTGAACGGCAGCTTTGGAGATTTTGGTGCATTGGTTGGATTGAGCAGCCAGACTTTCAGTGTCGTCTGTGCAAGCGGCTTTCTATCGTCTCTTGGACTTTGGTCAAGGAGCGGGAAAAAAGTCCTCAACGTCTCGCGCAATTGGTTGTGCGGATAGTCAAATGCAGGATTTTCCTGATAGGTGGGCCACCGATTGGGCGTAGTTTCAAGCGAAGGTCGGGCTTCGTTTTCCAACATGCCTGCAAAAGTTGACAGATAGAACAGACGATCTTTGAAACGCTCGTCGTATAACTCAAAAGACTGCGCAAAAAAAGCATGGGCATCGTCTTTCTGTGCCTCTTGTGCGATGGCCTCCCAGTAAACCCTTGCGTCATTGACACAGTTTTGGAGCATATGGCCCAAAGACCACAAGTCAACCTTGCCATCAAGGTAATTGGCGACGGTATTGCGGTTTCTTGTCTTGATGATCTCTCTGAAGCGTTCAGAGACCCACTCATTCGCGCGGGTGAGCAAGGGAAAATCATCAGCGCGTGACCTCAAAAAACTGCCTTCAAAATCAATCACCCGCATGGGAAGGTTGGTGAAATCGACGCTGCCTTGCAGTACAGGAGAAGAAGATTTGGTGGAGCGGAACATGCCAATGTCCGCTTCAAAATAACTCAAACAAATATTGGCTTCCCAAAAATCGGTGTGGGTCAGGCCCACTTCCGCAAAGCGATGGAGGATGACCAACGCTCGGTCGATCAGGGCTGCAATCCAATAAGGGTTGGCCGATAGAGGCACGGGCACATTCCCATACAAAGAAAAAGGCACCCACGCGGTGTGCATCAACAAGCTGGCCCCGGCATCAATGGTGACGATTTCTCTAGCAAACGTGCTGCCCTGCATGGGCGCGGCATAGAGTTTGTTGATGTGGACTCGCACACGCTCATAAATGGTCGTATCGACCGACTGCTGCGCCATCTTTTGCAAAATCGCCATCTCATTATTCATGAGGGCTGTGTTGATGCTGTTTTCCTCGGGGGAGTTGGTGGTGGTTTTGTACTTTTTTGTGTAAAGCCCCTTGTCACGGGCAACCGTGCTGCGGTTGCCTTCTCCTCCGCGTGGGTCTCCCCGTGTTGCACCGGTCATGATGGCCCATGCGTGAGCACTGTCTTGCAACGCTTTTTTGAGCCTGTCCTCCCTTTCTTCGGGGGTTTCGTCGGAGTAACTTTGCGCCACACAATTGTTCTGCCAACACGCCCGCATCAACTGTGCGTGTGTCAGTTGCTCTGAAGTCAATTGACTCATAAGAGGTACTCCTGATGTTTTATGTGGCGGCGACATGGCGTGATGTGTGGCGCACCAGCAAGACGCTTGCATCGTCCGGGTTTTGGGTGCGTGCGGTGGTGAGGAGTGTATGCGCCACCCTCAGCAAACCATCGCTGGTGATGGGGGTATCGCGCTCAGAAAACTGCTGGCTGAAGGCGGTTTGCCAATCTTCGTCAGTGAGGGTGGCGTGGATGCCATCGCTGCACAGCACCAGTACCGCATCTGCGGGCAGATCAAGCGGCTTGAGTTCAGGCGTGCCCAAGCGACCCACTCCCACAAAGTGCGCGGGCTGGTCGCCGTTGGGCAAAGAGAGGGTTTGATCTGCGAAAACAGGCTCCATGTGCCACCCCTCCTCAGTGAAGTGCAACAAGAGCACCCGGCAATCACCCACACGGGTGGCCCACACCTGCATGTCTTTGGTAACGGGGTCGGCTTGCGCCCAAACCGCAGCGCCCACAGCCGCACCTAATTCGGGGGTCTGTTCGGCCAAGACCTGTGCGACCACCTCGTCGGCGCTGTACAGATCGGGCATCAGCCCGTCATGGGTCAGGGCAGCGGACGTGCTGGCGTGGGGCAGCGTCAGCCAGTGATCCACGGCGGCTTTGGCGGCGACGTGACCCAAAGCGCCATTGGTGACCCCATCTGCCACCGCCAGATGCAGGCGTTGGTGCGTGGGACACCAACGTACCCCCGTGCAGTCTTGGTTGGGCGGCTCGTGCAAACTCCCCCCCACACAAAGCGATGCACCCACCCACGGCCCGTGGGCAAATACCGCCTCGGTCAGCTCGATTTGTTGGTTGGGGAGCGGGGTAGGTTGGCGGCGGAAAAGATCGACCCAACAATCGACCAAGCGTTTGATGAACATGGTGTTTACTCGAACGCAGTCGCTTGGCGTGCGCGTTTGGTGGGCTGCGTCTGCGCCAATGGGGTGGGGCAGGGGAGCGTGGGCAAGGGCTGGACAAAATGAAGCACGAGGTGTTGATCCTGTTTGCCCAAACGAATCGCGCCCATGCGGGGCAAGGGAGTTTCTTTGTCCTTGATAAAAGACTCGGTAGGGTTCCATGAGAGGGGGCCAGCTTTGGCGGCTTGCCCTGGTGCAGGGGTAGAGGGGGTGAGCAAAGTGCAGCCAAATCGGCTGCTGTCAACGGCTACCCAGCCTGTGGGCGTGGGTTTCAGTGTCAAATGCTTGCTGCTGATATAGATGATGCCTTGCAGATCCACGTCCAGTCCTTCCGAATCTCGGCCAATCACGAATGCTTTTTTCAAAGCGAAAGTCTCAATCTTGCCATTGACCAACAAGTAACAGTACAGCTCAGCCACCGCAGCCAGTGCCGCAGGCGTTGCGGCTTGGGACGGGGCGATGCCCTCAAAACTGGTGCCTACCCGAGCCTGTGGGGGTCTGAGTCCAGGCGATGGCGAGGCAGGTGCCTGAGTCAATTCCACCTCACCCTCGTTTTTGAAAATCAAAGTAAGTTGGTCGCCATCATCGGCAAACATCACGCGGGTCGCATCCTCAGGAATCGCACTGGAGTTGACGAACACCAGTTTCAAGCGGTCGGTGTTGAGCTTATGTTTGAATTTTTCAAACGCCTTGTTGAGCAGTTGGACAGCAGTCGCCGGGTTCTTCTGGTTCGTCACCATCAAGGTGTGGAGCGACTTTGCCGTTGCGGGCGTGGACATAAACGTCAGCACATCAATGCGGTAGTGGTGCGGCATGTCTACGCCCTTGAGATGGTCCAACTCAGTCGCGACGATTTCCTCTGCCACTCGTTCCAGCAGCGCAGTCAGGGAGGGCTGGCGAGTGGTTTTGGCCTTCAAATCATCCACAGGCTCGCGTGGAGTGGACGCTGGGGCGGGTTTGGTGGTGGGGGTGTTGTTCCAAGGCATTTTGAACATGGCATTTCCTTTCGGTGAGCGGCCAGTATTGGCACGGGTGGGGGGAGGGGCAGCAGGTGAAGGGGTGGGCGCTTGCCATGCGGCCCAGTGCAAACGCAACTCAGCGCCTGATGTGCCGGGGGTTTTGAACACCCTCAGCCGTACCGGTGCAATGTGGGCGTGAAACTGCTGCAACCACTGCGCCATTTGGGTGTGGCGCTGCGGCTCGGTCAGCTTCTCGCTCCAGATGTCGTTCACACACAAATCCATATTCACTACCCTGTACCGCTGGACGTGTGCATGGCTGTGCAAATGCCAAGCGGTCATGACGGCCTCGCTCAATGCCTTCACATCCCCCAAAGCCACGCTCAAGGGCACGATGTGCGCCGGAGCGTCGCTGTGGGGCGGTGCAGAAGCAGGGGTGAAATGGGTGCTGGACATGGCGCGTTGAACTCCTTCATCCCTATAGACGGGTTAGGGGGATTTTTTGAACTCAGCGCCTGTGGGGTTTGATAAAACAATAGTAAAAAAAAGTGAGCTGCTCACGCAAATAAATAAAGCGTTAGAAGCCAATTGCAACGTAAACGTCCGGCAAAGTCATA
>DLPA01000148.1:0-10757 GCA_002479815.1 bacterium UBA7470
TCGTGGGACTGGGCGTGCAAGCCACTGGGCCAACTCTCAGGCGGCGAGCGCCAGCGCGTGCTGCTGGCGCGGGCATTGGCGGTGCAGGCACAAGTGCTGCTGATGGACGAGCCACTGGCGAACCTAGACCCCCCGCATCAAACCGACTGGCTGCGGCTGGTGCGCGGGTTGGTGGCGCAAGGGCGCACGGTGGTGAGCGTGCTGCACGAAATCAACATCGCGCTGTGTGCCGACCAAGTGGCGGTGATGGCCCAAGGCCGTCTCGTCCACACCGGCCCCAGCGACGACGCAGCCACCCACGCAGCTTTGTGCGCGGTGTTTGAGCATCAAATCAGCATCCACCGCTTGGAAAAGCGATGGGTGATGCTGCCGAATGGATGAGTTTTTTCAGATGACAGAGACCCGATTGCGCCCTTGTTGCTTGGCTTGGTACATGGCTTCATCGGCGCGGTGTTGGATGGTTTGCAAGCTCTCATCCTCGGGGCTGACGCTGGTCACGCCGATGCTGGCGGTGACGCGCAACTGGGTGGCGGGGGCGATTTCTGGCATCAGGGCTTCGATGTGGGTGCGCAAATCCTCTGCCACCTGCTTCGCGCCAGCGGCATCGGTGTGGGGCAAGAACACACAAAATTCTTCCCCGCCGATGCGCCCGAACACGTCTGATGCACGCAGGTGTTGCTGCACGCACAGCGCCACGGCTTGCAGCACGCGGTCGCCTGCCAAATGGCCGTGCTGGTCGTTGATGCGCTTGAAGTGGTCAAGATCGATGAACAGCACGGCGCTGGGGCTGTGGTCGCGTCGCGCTTGGCTCAAGAGTTTCTGGCAAGTCTCATGGTAAGCGCGGGCGTTCAAGATGCCGGTCAAGCTGTCGCGTGTCGCCAACGCCTGCAAGCGACGGTTGTACGTCCGCATCCGAGCAAAGTAAGACAAAGAACGATTGCCATACACATGGAAAAACAAAGCGAAATACACCAAACTGAGCATCGCCGTCATCAAGGCATGCACCGAGTAGGGCGCAGACAGGTGCGGATTGACCAGCACCAAACCCACGACGGTCAGGCTGGTGATGAACAGTCCTGCACGCTGGCCCAGCAAGATGTACACCCCAGGCACGTTGATGTAGAACCACAAAATTCGCAACTCGTCTTCAGGCACAAACAGCAAGGCCGAGGTGTATTCCCACAAGCAAACGGCTTCATACGTCCACGCAATCGGCAAAAACCAGTGTTGTCGGCCACGCAACAGCGCCCACAGCACGAAGGCGGCGGTGGTGAACAAGCGCATCGACCAGATGTGTCGTGCATCCATCGGGTTGAGTCCGAGGTGGGTCGTCACCAAAAACACAGCGGTGAACAAGCCCCCCGTGAGCATGACCACACATAAAAATTTGTACTGAAATGCTGCATATTCTTCGTTTTCGTCAAACTTGACCGCACCAAACAGGACGCGAGACAGCCACATACAACACCTTCACTGATGAAAAAACGGACCTCGATTGTCATCTCCAACGCCCATTCGATCCCCCCACAAATATCAATACTCTATGCAAATTGAAACACCCCCCACTGAAAAACCCTACGACAAGCCCGAGGGCGAGCGTCGCGGCATCGTCATTGTGAATACCGGCGACGGCAAGGGCAAAAGCACCGCTGCGTTTGGCTTGGCGCTGCGGGCGCATGGACGCGGCAAGGCGGTGCAGATTTACCAGTTCATGAAAGTGCCGAGCGCCCGTTTTGGCGAGCACCGGATGTTTGAGCAATTGGGCATTCCCATCATGGGCTTGGGCGATGGCTTCAGTTGGAAAAGCCAAGATTTAGCGCATTCGGCGCAACTGGCGCGTGAGGGCTGGGCCATTGCCAAGGCGACGATCTTGGCAGGCACACACTTTTTGGTGGTGCTGGATGAAATCACCTACCCGCTGATTTACGGCTGGCTGCCTTTAGAAGACGTGCTGACCACGCTGCGCCAGCGCCCCAGCCATGTCCATGTCTGCCTGACCGGACGACGCTGCCCGCCAGAACTGATAGAGCTGGCCGATACCGTGACCGAGATGACGCTGGTGAAGCACGCTTTCAAAGCCGGCATTCCAGCGCAGCGGGGGATCGAGGACTGAGGCGGGCGGTATCTGCGCAAGCTTGTCATGATGAGCTTGCAAAAAGCATAGTAAAAAAAGTGAGCTGCTTACGCAACTAATACGACAGTTTCAGCGTTTTTTATGGTTAAAAATAATCGAAAATACCCAAAAAATGGCCTTTTGAAGCATCCTTGGGCTGGCAAAAACGGCTTGGGGGCTTGTCAACACTGCATTTTTGACAGAAATAGGTCATTTTTTAAGATTGAAATCTGCCAAAGGCCACGTATAACTTGCGTGAGCAGCTCATATTTTTTGCTATTGTTTTTTGCCTTCCGCACGCCCGCCCACGACGACGGACACCATGCGCTCAGGATGCAGCACATGGCGCAAGGCACGTTGAATGTCGGCCACGGTGACGGCCTGCATGGTCTGTGTCCAAGTGTTCAGGTAGTTGCTGGGCAGCTCAAACCACAGGATGTTCGCCACGTTGTCCAAGAGTTTGCGGTTGCTGTCGATGCGTAGGGCAAAGCTGTTGACCATATAGGTTTTGGCGGCTTGCACTTCGGCTTCGGTCGGGCCTTGGGTCACGAAGTCTTGCAGGACTTGGCGGGTCAGGCTCAGGGCTTGCTCGGCTTGATCGGGGCGGGTTTGCACGCTGACGACAAAAGCCCCTGCGTGCATACCGGGCTGGAAGGTGCTGAAGATGCCGTAGGTCAGGCCCCGTTTTTCGCGGACTTCGGTGGTCAGGCGCGAGACAAAGCCCCCGCCTCCCAAGATGTAATTGCCCAGCAGCAACGGAAAGAAGTCGGGATCATGGCGGCGGTGGCCGGGTTGACCCAGCCAGATGTGGGCTTGCGCCGTGGGCATGGGGACGTGGTGGTGGCTGGCCTGTGTCAAAGGGGCGACTTCCGCCACCGCAGGCAGCGGTGAGCACGTTTTGCCGCGCTGCTGCATCAACGGGGTCAGTAGGCGGCTGAGCAAGGCATCGACTTCAGATCGGCTGATGGCTCCGACCAAGCTGATGCGGGCGTCGCAAGGGCGGATATGCGTCTGCCAATGCCGCTGCATATCGCTTAAATGGATGCGCTGCCATGTGTCGGGGTTGGCCTCGTAGCCGTAAGGGTGCTCGCCATACACGGCCTGCGAGAAACGGCGTTGCGCCACGGTGGCGGGTTGGGTTTGGGCATCGCGCCATGCCGCCGTGAAACGGGCGCGTTCGCGTGTCCACACCGCTTGCTGGCGCTCGCTGCTCCAGTCGGGGTAGGCGAGGCTGGCGGCGGCCAAGTCGATCACTGGGGCTAATACATCGGCGGCGGTGAGGGTGCGTAAAGAGGCGCTGAAGCGGTCGGTAGAGGCGCTCACGCTCCACTGTGCCCCGTAGTCCATCCAGCGTTCGGTCCACTGGTTTTCGTCCAGTGCAGGCTGTGTGCCGTGGGCCTGCAATCCACGCTGGCTCATCAAAGCGGTGGCGGCTGCCAAACCTGCTTGGGCGGCGGGATCACGGCGACTGCCACCGTCGAACTCCAGCCGTATGTCCAGCATGGGCAAATTGGGACTGTGTACCCAAGCGACTTTGGCCCCGCTGCTGTGCTGCCATTGCACGATTTCTGGTGCGGCATGGGCGGTAGCGACAAGAAATAAAGATAAAAAAAGGGTTCTGGCGGTTTTTTTAAAGGCGGTGGCTGCTATAAAAATCATAATTTTTCCGTTCAATGCCGTCCACTCAAGCGGGGGCGGGTGGTGGCGGCTTTGCGGCGTTCTGCCAATGCTTCGGGATCGGGTAGGAGGAGGGCTTGCGTCATCTGCTTGGCATCAAAGTAGCGTTGCGCCACCGCTTGTACTGCTTCTGGCGTGACGCGCATCAGGCTCTGGCGCAGGCGTTCGTGGGCATCCACAGGCCAGCCGTTGACCCACGCCGCGCCCAATTCCCGCGCTTGGGCAAAGACGGCATCGAGCTTGTATATATCGCTGGCTCGCCATTGGTTTTTCACCCGCTGCAACTCGGTGGCGGTCACACCGTCACGGGCGATGGCTTGCACTTGTTCGCGCAGCGCCAAGGCCAGAGCTTTGGGGTCTTGTTGTGCGGCGGGGATGGCATCCAAGATGAAGACGGCGGGGCCGCGTCCACTACCGCTGTAGCCTGCGCCTGCACTGTCGGCCAGACGCTGCCCTTCTGGGCGCTGCACCAAGGCGCGGCCTAGGCGTGCGCCTTCGTAGCCATCGAGCACGGCGGCCAGCATCATCAAGGCCAAGGCATCGCGGCTGTCGGCATCCTGCCCGTCGGGGTCGCGCAAGCGCGGCGCTTGGAAGGCGAGGGCCAGATACGGCTGCTCAGCCGCACCATGCACCACCAGCTCACGGCCGCCCAGTTGGGGCGCTTCGGTTTGCGGCTTGCGCGTGGGGGTGGGGCGTGCGGGCACTGCGCCGTAGGTCTGCATGGCCCATTGCAGCACTTGAGGCGGATCAACATCGCCCGCCACCACCACAGCGGCTTGGTTGGGCACGTACCAGCGTTGATGGAATTGGCGCACTTCGTCGGGCTGCAAATGCTCTAAATCATTCATCCAGCCGATGATGGGCCGCCGATAGGGGTGGCTTTGCCACATCTGAGCAAACAATTGCTCGTACAGCAGGGCACGCGGTTGGTCGTCAACGCGCTGGCGGCGCTCTTCCTTGATGACTTCGATCTCGTTGCGAAATTCGGCATCGTCCCAACGGTTGTGGGCAAAGCGGTCGGCCTCTAGGCGCATCACCTCCGGCAAGGCGGCTGAGGGAATTTGTTGGTGATAAGCGGTGGCATCGCGGCTGGTAAAGGCATTGTCGCGCCCGCCCAAAGCGGCAATGCGGCGCGAGTATTCGCCGGGCTTGATGTTGGGCGTGCCCTTGAACATCATGTGTTCCAACACATGGGCCACGCCTGTCAGCCCATTGACTTCATCGACCGAACCCACACGCACCCACAGCATATGCGCCGCTGTGGGGGCGCGGTGGTCGGGGCGTATCAACACCGTCAAGCCATTGGGCAAGGCGGCGTGCCAGACTTCGCCTGTGCGTTGCAGGGTGGGCAAGGCAGATGTGGTCGCCAATGGCCTTGTATCGGGCGCACGTTGCCCCCATGTAGGAAGCGCCATCAGCAGGGCGCAAGCGGTGCAAGCCGTGTAAGTCGCATAAGCAGCGCCCCGTACCGCTGGTGGACTCTGCCACCGCCTTCTCTCAGGGGCGAGGGGGGTCACGTTGGCCTGTGTCTGACGAAGGCCGACAGCAAAAAGAAAACTGGGTTTCATAGAATCAGTATGTTTTGGAAAGTCAGGCATGTTTTCGTTTTTTAAGAAAAAATCACCCGCAGCAACTCCGATTGTTTCACCAGCCGCACCCGCGCCCGTTGAGGCCAAGGCCGATACACCCGCGCCAGTGGGGGCTATACCCGCCACCGCGCCTGCGCCCGTGCAGCCCCCAGTGGTAGGCGAAGTCGCTGCGGTTCAAGAAGCGACCAAGGTGCCTGAGCGCAAACATTGGTTCGACAAACTCAAAGAATCGCTGGGCGGTGGCAGCAGTCCCACACCCGCACCAGTGACAGCGCCGGTGACAGAGCCGCCGCCCAGTATCGCCCCCGTTCACACGCCGCAGCCTCAGATACCGCCATCGGCTGCATCGACTCCCGTCGCGGTGGCTCCAGCCCCTGCAGCGGTGCCAGCGGCCACGCCCCCCCTGCCTGCATCTGCTCCTGTGGCTGTACCAGCCCCTACCCCTGTGCCCGAGCGTCAATCTTGGTTGGACAAGCTCAAGCTCGGCCTGAAGAAGACGGGCTCCAGCATCGCCACCGTGTTCACAGGCACGAAAATCGACGAGGCGCTGTACGAGGAATTGGAAGCCGCCCTGCTGCAAGCCGATGCGGGTGTCAAAGCCACCCAATTTTTGCTGGACGATTTGAAGCGCCGCGTCAAAGAGCAAAAAGCCACCGACCCCGCTCGCGTCAAAGCCCTGTTGATGGATGCGATTGCCGAACTCTTGCAACCCCTAGAAAAAGGCTTGGTCATTGGTCGCCACAGCGATGAGGCCAAGCCTGAGCCGACGGTGCTGATGGTGGCAGGCGTGAATGGTGCGGGCAAAACCACCTCCATCGGCAAGCTGACATGGCATTTCAGCGAAGGCGGCGCGTCGGTGTTGCTGGCCGCTGCCGACACCTTCCGCGCGGCAGCGCGTGAGCAATTGGGCGTATGGGCACAGCGCAACACCGTCGAAATCATCAGTCAAGATGGGGGCGATCCGGCAGCCGTGAGTTTTGATGCCGTGAGTGCGGGTAAGGCACGAAACAAAGACGTGGTGATCGTCGATACCGCAGGCCGTTTGCCGACGCAGCTTCACCTGATGGAAGAGCTGAAAAAAATCAAGCGTGTGGTGCAAAAAGCGCAAGCCAATGCACCGCAAGAAATCTTGCTGGTGATAGACGGCAACACCGGTCAAAACGCACTGACCCAAGTCAAAGCCTTCGATCAAGCCTTGGGGCTGACCGGCCTCATCGTGACCAAGTTGGATGGCACGGCCAAAGGCGGCGTGCTGGCCGCCATCGCCCGCGAGCATCCCATTCCGGTGTATTTCATCGGCGTCGGAGAAAAGCTAGAAGATTTACAAACCTTCAGCGGTCGCGAGTTTGCCCAAGCGTTGTTGGGGGGTGATTAAGGGCAGATTGGGGGCAGAATGGGGGCTTTCCATCTCAGTGGGTAGAGGTGTCTATGCAAGCCACATCATCAGGCGCCCAACGCCAGCGCATCAAAACCGCAGCAAAGCACATCGCTTCTGGCGTGTGCGCTTTGGGACTGCTCACCGCAAGCAGCCTAGCGACCGCCGCGCCAGCCGTCTTCCCTGATGCGACTGTGCAAGGCAACAACGCTCGCCTCAGCCTCAATGCCACGTTTACCCCAGACACCGCCCATGCAGGGCAAGACATACGGGTGTTTGCGCTGGCGTGGGTTCCGAATGCCCTCACCGCCCAAGGCCCACAGGGACGATGGTTTGCACGTGCCGCGCAAGGCTGGCGTCCGGTGGCAGCGGGTGAGGTGTGGCCCGAGGCGCTCGCGCTGCCAACGGGCATCTTCACGCAGCCGCTGAATTTGCTCAATGGCGACGACGTGCGTTTGCTGATGGGCGCACGCCTCTACTTAGGCTATGGCCTATCTTCAGGCGATACCGCGTCGGCCATGAATGAGATGCTGGCACAGCGCCGTTACCGACAGATTTACACACTGAACCAGTCCCCTTCTGATACAGGCCGCAGCACCAGCAGCAACGAGCTGGGTCTAGAACCCGCCAGCCTTGAACGCTTGCAAGCCTTGTTTGAGCAGGCTCAAAAAAAGCAGGCCGACGATCGCTATCACATGGCGAACACATCACCCATACCGGGTGAGGTGCCTTCTTCGCCCTCTGCCCCAGTGCCCGCCCCCGCCCCAGCACCCTCGGGGACGACAAGCAGCGACAGTGCCGCCCTCGTGTCGGGCACGACTTTGCAAGAAGTCGGGGTTGATGAAGACGATGTGGTCAAAACCGATGGCAAGTTTGTTTACAACCTTGGAACTACATCCCAAAGTGCGGTCAGCAATGGCGATGACGGATACGCGCCCCGTGATCTGCTGCAACGCCGCCAGTTCAGTGTAAGCGGGGTCGCCCTGAGCAAGCCTGACGAGTTGGTGTTGCCTTGGAGCAAATCACCCAGCAGCGGTACGGGTTTGTTTTTAGACACCGAGCGTCAGCAAATCGTGGCGGTGGCACAAGGGGACATGTATGGCAATCTGTACGATGTCTGGTTCACCAGCAACTATTGGCAAACAGGTCTGACCGAATTGGCTGTGGTGGATACAAGCGCGTTGAAAGTGAAGCGTCATTTGCGTTTGA
This sequence comes from bacterium UBA7470, assembly GCA_002479815.1. Lineage (GTDB taxonomy): Bacteria > Pseudomonadota > Gammaproteobacteria > Burkholderiales > Burkholderiaceae_C > UBA2334. Next base: position 7,964 of record DLPA01000148.1, read on the forward strand.
ATGGGGTGTTGATCGGCAGCCGTCGCATCGGCAGCACCTTGTATTTGGTCTTACGCAGTTACCCTCAATGGCCTACGTCTGCGAGCTTGACGACAGAATTGCCGACCTTCAGTCTCGATCAAGGGCCCAATCAGCCCTTAGTGAATGCGGCGGATTGCTTGATTCCCAACCGCAAGAGCGATGCGAACGCCAGCATCTCGGCAGACACCATCACCTTGGTCGCGGTGGATTTAGCGGCTCAGACGCACAAACACAGCGCCCGCTGTGTGGTGGGCAGCACAGAAGCGTTTTATATGTCTGAACGCCATGTGTATTTGGCAACCACGCGCTACACCTATACCTACGCAGGGCGTTTCCCTGTCTATCCGCAAAACACCCATACCGACATTCATCAATTCGCGCTCAATGGCTTAGAGATGAATTACCAAGGCTCAGGCAGTGTGGTCGGGCATTTGGGGTTTGACCAGAATCGAAAATCCTTCCGCATGGGCGAACACAATGGCGTACTGCGGGTGTTCACCCAAACGGCGCAGCGTTTTGGGGGGTGGATCGGTAGACCTGTGCCCATGCCCATCGCCACGTCTGACCCTGTGGTGGACACCACCACCACCGCCACCCCCGAGGCCGACTCCCCCGGCAAACTCACCCTGCTGCAAGCGCGTGACGGCGCACTGGTGACGGTGGGCGAATTGCCCAATGCCAAGCGCCCCGCCCCCTTGGGCAAACCGGGCGAACAGTTGTACGCCTCGCGCTTCATGGGCAATCGCGGCTATTTGGTCACTTATCGCTTGATTGATCCGCTGTACATCATCGACCTGTCCAATCCGACCGATCCCCAAGTGCTGGGCGAGTTGGAGGTCAGTGGCTACTCGGATTACTTGTTTCCGCTGTCCGACAGCTTGCTGCTGGGCGTGGGCAAAGAGGCCATTGCCGATACCACGGGCATGGGCGATGGGCGTGCGGCGTGGTATCAGGGGGTGAAACTGTCGTTGATCGACATCAGCAACCCCGCCAAACCCGTTGAGGCCGCCCGCAGCATCATTGGCAAACGGGGTACGGATGCCACCGTGCTGCACAACCACCACGGCATTGCCTTACAAACCCGCCCTGACAGCGTGCGCGTGAGCTTGCCCATTTCGCTCCACGATACGCCCACCAGCTACACCACAGGCCAGCCCAACGATGACTACAACTTCACCCGTCACGAGTTGCAAAAGTTTGAAATCAACTTGCAAAGCAAAACCTTAAACGCCCGCACCCCCTTGGTGTCCACAGGCCCGCAGCGCGACATCAGCCGCGATCGCTCCGTGCTGTGGAACGACCAAGTGCATTACTACATGGGCAAGGATTGGCGTTCTGCGCCGTGGTGAGCTTGGGGCGCATCCACGCTGCCTTGAACCCCGCGTGCTGAAGAAAGTCCCCACTTCTTGGGGTAGAACCAATAGGTAAGCGAAGCCTCGGGAGGTCAGTTTGATTGCCTGTGTTGCTTCACCACAAAGCGAACTTGACCATAACGACCCGAGGCATCCAACGCAGTCAAGGCATACGGGCCAGCTTGAGTCAGACTCAAGCGCAAGACACTGGGCAGGGAAGTCGAGGTGGCTTGGGTGGACGTTTGGGCTGCGGTGGGTAACGACTGGGTACTGCCGACCAAACGTCCATCCAACAACCAATGCACCAGCTCGCTGCTGCCCACGGCGTGCAATGGCAAGACGGCCTCGCGCCGACCAGGGGCGATGTGAATCACACTGTGGGCCTCTAAGCCACTGATGCGCAGTTGTTGCCCTAGTGTGCGTGGCAAACAAGCGGGATGCCAGGGCCAAGATTCGACAGGATGACGCATGTCACTTTCGATCCACGGCTGTAGCAATGTGGGCCAACGGGGATGGCTGATGGCTTCGACCTTGGCTTGTGGATCAGATGGCGTGCAGCCTGCTCGCAGACGTTGGCGGCTATGGGCATCGACCCAAGTGGTTTGTATCCAGCCCGTGGTTTGACCGCGTTCGGGCAGCGTCGGTGGGGTGGTCCCCTCCAGCGTCCACGCTTTGCGCCGCAGCAGACAATGCTCGGGCAAAATCGCCTCGGCAGACAAGCCCGTCGGCCAACAAACATCGACTGCCACGACCCCCGCAGGCGGTGGGCGCACGGCGGGGGCCGATTCGGGATTGAGCACGGCCAGCACGTCCCGCACCAAGGGCGCGGCGGTGTTGGCGCCAAAAAAACCCGGATTGGGCGTGCCATCGGGTCGCCCGACCCACACGCCCACGGTGTAGCGATCCGTCACGCCGATGGCCCATGCGTCTCTGAACCCAAAGCTCGTGCCCGTTTTCCACGCCACACGGGTAGCACTATCCCGAAACGGAGCGCCCGGACGACCGCCATGCTCCAAAATTTCGCGCACGATGAAGGCTGCGCCCGCACTCATCAAGCGCGTGTCCTGTTGAGGTGCATCAGGGGTCAAGCGCGGTTGCCCGGCCATGCCTTGACGCGCCAAGGCGGTGTAAGCACCGACCAACTCTTCCAGCGTCGTGCCACCGCCCCCCAAAATCAAGCTCAAATTCGGCACGGCTCCGGCAGGCATCCTCAACTTGAGTCCTGCATTGCGAAGCACCGCAGCGAACCGCTCAGGCCCCACACGCTCCAACACATCGACTGCTGGGACGTTGAGCGAGCGTTGCAGGGCCTCGCTGACACTGACCGGGCCAGTGAACGAGGCTTGAAAATTGCCCGGCGCATAGCCGCCAAAGTGTTGCGGGGCATCGCTCAAGAGGCTTTCCGAATGCACCAGCCCATC
>DLPA01000148.1:10916-12753 GCA_002479815.1 bacterium UBA7470
ATCGCCAGCGTGTCGTTGTTGACGACCAAAGCCGCCATTGACACCGCCGCAGGCAGGGACGGCAAGCGGTCGGTCAGCATTTGCTCTAGGCGGATTTGCAAGCCCGCATCCAAGGTGCTGTGGATGAGGCCCTTGGGCGGTTGGGGATGCGCTTGGCGCAAGCGTTCTGCCGCCAGTGGCGCAATCCACCGCGCTTTCAATGGGGGGGCAAACACACGCTCAATGCGGGCATCGGTGACGATCTCGTTGGACCACACGCCCAAATCTTCCAAGCGTTGCAACACCTTATCGCGGGCGGCCTGCGCTTTTTGCGGCTCACGGTCGGGCCGCCAGCGTGAGGGGTTTTGTGGCAAGGCGACCAACAGCGCGGCTTCGGCATGGCTGAGGTGCTGCGCCGATTTCCCCAAATACGCGCGTGTGGCGGTTTCCACGCCCTGTACTTCGCCGCCCATCGGCGCATGGTTGAGGTAGAGCACCAAAATCTCGCGCTTGCTCAAATGCCATTCCAATTGCAAGGCGCGAAACATTTGCCGCACTTTGGTACGCACACTGCGGGGGGCCATGCGGCGTGTGGTGTTCATCTCTAAAAGTCGTGCCACCTGCATGGTCAAGGTGGAACCACCAGAAACGATGCGTCCATGACTGACCCACAGCCCCAAGGCCCGCACCATCGCCCACGGATTGATGCCCGGATGCCACCAAAACCAACGATCTTCCACCCGCAGCAGGGCTTCTAGGTACAAGGGCGATACCGCTTCAAGTTGGGTGGGATGGCGCAACGCCCCGTCGCTGCTGCGCCACGCCCGCAAAGGCGTGCCATCGTTTGCCAGCACCAGCACCGTACCGGGGGGATGTGCACCAGCAAAGGCCGAAGGCGGCAAGGGATAGAGGCGATCTGCCGCTAGAAACAGGAGCAAACCTCCAAACAGGACGAGCGCCAGCCGCTTAAAACGCCTCTCCTGCCACACGCACCTCCAATCGAGGCGTAGGTATCTCAATACAGACATGGTTGATATGAGCGAGCAACCACCCCGTCAGGCTGCGCCTGCCACCCCTCCACTGGAGGGGAATGGTGGCGATTTCCTGCGCGTCACTTGGCTCTAGGATTGACTACTGTGATGGGTGCTTCGGCTTTGCCAACGCCACGAATGTCAGGGCGGTACATATCCTCAGCAAACGGGGCGGGAACCACATACTGGCCGGGCGTGACGACGCGCAGCAGGTAAAAGAGATACAGCACGCCATCGCGCAAATCGGCTGCGGCGACAAAGCGATCGTCGCGGAATTCGCGGTGTTTGATGCGCTTGTCGGCCATCGCTTCGCCCACGTTGACGTTTTCGATGGTGAACTCCTCTGCCTTCATGCCTTGGCTGAGGTTGAGGTTTTCGACTTCCATCCCCGCAGGCACACGCTCCACAATGAGCGCGTCTTTGATGCGTTGACGGGCGTTGACCTTCACGCGCACGATCACCGTGTCGCCCGTTTTGAACTGACGGGTATTGAGCGCCTGCCCCTCTGCATTCCACCATGTGCGCTCCAGCACAATGCGGTCGTCTTGCGGTGGCAGGGCTTGCACAGGGTAGCCCTCAGCGGCCACCTCAAGGAACAAGGGGTTGCTGCCCGTGTTGGTCAGCGTTGCTCCTTTTTTCAGCGTTGGGGCATCCAAGTAGCGAATAACAGTGGCGGTGTTATCCAGCTTGTCGGTTTGCGCGTTGGCTCCCGTACCTGTTTGCAAGCTAGCTTGCCAAGCTTCATTGCTTGTGCTGCCACCCGCCGCACGCGCCGCCAAGAACAAGGCCAGTCGTTCTTGCGTAGAGTGATAGCTGCGTGTGCCCAA
>DLPA01000169.1:0-160 GCA_002479815.1 bacterium UBA7470
TTACAGTTGAGTCAAAGAACTACCATGTGGTGTTTGACGGCGCAGACACCAAAATTGTCGATGTCAAATACTCCTCATCCGGCCTGATTCAAGGCTTCTTCGACCCCGCCACCAAACGCGCCTACATGGTGGCTGATGCCCTGCTTGAGGATACGGCGGG
>DLPA01000169.1:242-5507 GCA_002479815.1 bacterium UBA7470
GGCGGTGTGCTGATGCACGAAGTCGGCATCCACATGGCGGCAGATGGCAAGCTGGCCCCGCTTTTGAATCGCGCCAATCTGATGGTGAAGCACGCCAAGGGCGATTTCTTTGATGCGGTGCGTAAGAAGATGGAGCGGGCGGGGGAAACCTCTGCTGAAGAAGCTGCGGCCTATCTGGTGGAGGCTTACGAAAACGACAAGAACAATGCGCCCCCAAGCGTCAAGCAGTGGTTCAAGGACTTCATGGCTGCCGTGCGTGCGTGGCTGTACCTTGCTAGCCGTGGGCTTGTGCTTCGCGCCGACCAACTGACGGCGGCAGACATCGCAGCGGTGGCGCGTGCCAATGCGCGTGGGATTGCCTACCAGCACCAAGGCGTTGACGCGGGGGAAAGTGCCCCGTACACTGACACTGATGCAACCAACCAACCAACAGAGCGAGACCGTCAGCGTGTTGAACAACTCAGTGCGGTCATTGCCAGAAACCTCCGAATCCAACAACCAAAAGGAGAGTCCGCCTATAGAGCAGTTGCGCTGCCTGACGCTATGGCTCTCCAATCCATCGGCAAGGCGTGGGGAAAACGAGTCATCGGATTTGGAATTGCCCCCGTTCTGAAAGGAACGAAAAGCCCATTCTCGACTGTTGGCGGAGTCAGCCTGCCAAGTGTGCAGGATGCTGTTTTCATCAACATAAGCAATGAAGTTCCGCATTTGTCTGTGCTTGGGCATGAGCTTGCACATCATATGCGTCGAGATGACCCCAAGGCATATGACAACCTAGTTGATGCCATTCGACCTTTTGTTCGTCAGCAGGTTTATCGCAAGGAGTTTGGAAAAGAGCTTGTTGCAGCACACTTGAGTGATCCAGACCTAATCAAAGAAGAATTTGTCGGTCAGGTGCTGTCTGACGGATTTATGGAGCCTAGCTTTTGGAATGCCATTGGGAAAGAATCTCCATCGCTATTGGCATCTGTTGTGGGGTATGTTCAGAGTCTGATCGACAAGGCGAACTCCGTGCTTGGATTGCAGCGGCACACTGAAAAGTACCTGACTGATTTTGATCGTGTGATGCAAATCGCAGGGGAGGCGATGGCTAAATATGCCTCTGCCAATAGCGCCCCGCCACCTACAAATGGCGGCAAGTCTGACGGCGATGCAATGTTCAGCCGCCAACGCAAGTCCAAACTCGCATTCAGCCCCGAAGCGAAAAAGCAAGCCATCGACACGGTGCGGGCGCAGGTAGATGGAATCAAGGCGACTTGGACGAATACGCCGGATGTGGTGGTGGCGTTTGACATGAACGACCCAGTTATCCCTGAAGCGGTACGAAAAAAAGACCAGCAGCAGCGAAGCACTGATGCGGGTGGCGCACCAGAAGGGTTCTTCCATAAGGGGACGGTGTATTTGATGGCATCCAAGCTACCTACAGCAAGGGACACAACCCGGGTGCTGTTCCACGAGGCGCTTGGGCATTATGGGTTGCGCGGGGTTTTCGGGGAGAGCCTCCAGCCTTTGCTGCGCCAGATCGTCACCATGCGTAAGCAAGAAATCAAGGCAAAGATTGAGGACTATAAGCGGCGCGGGGTCAAGCACATCAGTCCACTGGTGGCGGCAGAGGAGATGCTGGCTGAAATGGCAGAGAACGCGCCTGATGTGGGATTTGCCCGTCGTGCCGTGGCTGCCATCAAGCAATGGCTGAAGGTCAACATCCCAGGCTTCGATGGGATGAAATTCACGGACGACGACATTGTTTCACTGTTCATTGTCCCCGCACGCCGATTTGTAGAGGAAGGCAACGGCGGCGGGCCTGACAGTGGTGGTGGGATGGACTCTGGAATCCGCTTCAGCCGCGCTGGTGGCGACGGCAAGCCACCCACAGGGGCCGTGCCTGCGTACTTTGATGTGCTGGGCGGCGCATCCGGCGCTGCAAAAGAGGGGATTTCGGATCGGCTGGCCGATTGGCGTGGCATGGGAATGCAGGTGCTGGGCCGCCGTCAAATTGTCGATCTGTGGCACAAGTTGCTTCCCCAGTTGAGCACTTACGATGACCTTGTGCAGCGTATGGATGCCGAGAAGAACGATGTGGCTGCAACCGCAGACAACATGGTGCGGGCGTGGGGTGAACTGGACGGGCGCAAGTTTGGGGTCGGCGTGCCCAAGCACCCGGGCATGGAGCGCAAACTGGCTGATGTGATGCACGATGCCACCTTGCGGGGGGTGGATGCCGATCCGTTGGTGGCCCTGCCAAGCGACGCAAATGTGATTCAAAAAGCAGCCAAGGCCGACCTCAATAAGCGATTTGAAGCCTTGACCCCAGAAGCGCAGGCCATTTACCGTCAGGCGCGTGACGATTACAAGGCGCAGCACCAAGCCATTCGCAAGGCTCTGAAAGAGCGCATTGAACGATCAGCCGAGATTTCACCGGACAGCAAGCGCACCATGATTGCCCGCATGGAAGAAGAACTGGGGTGGGAAAAGAGGGGTGTTTACTTCCCACTGGCCCGATTTGGCAAGTATGTGGTCGTGGCAAAGGATGCGAATGGCAAAACCGTCAGCGTGTCCCGCGCCGAAAGCCTTCCAGAAGCCAAGGCAACACGCCTGCTGATGATGGCGAAGATGCCAGTGGGGACGCAGGTGTCCAAGGTGTATTTGGATGCAGAGTTCAATGCGGCACGCGACGGGGTGGGCAAAGGCTTTGCCGCCGACCTCATCAAGTCGTTGCGGGCTGAAGGGGTCGATGAGGGCGTGATTGATTCTGTGGGCCAGTTGTATCTCAAATCCTTGCCTGATTTGTCTTGGGCCAAGCACGGCATTCACCGCAAGGGCACGGCGGGATTCAGCGATGACGCACGCAGAGCCTACGCCCAAAACGTGATTCACGGAGCAAGTCACCTTGCCAAGTTGCGGTATGCGGACAAGCTGGGGATGTCTTTGCTGGAGATGCAGAACCACATCAAGCTGCACCAAGATGATGAGGGATTTGATAACGTCAAGGCCATGCAGGTGTACGACGAGATGACCAAGCGTCACGAAAACCTGATGAACCCCAAGAGCCACCCATTCGCCACTTTCCTGACCAGCTTCGGGTTTGTTTACTTCTTGGGGCTGTCCCCTGCTTCTGCGGCGGTGAACTTGTCGCAAACGGCGCTGTTGGCTTATCCGCTGATGGGGGCCAAGTGGGGGTACGACAAGGCTGGTGCGGCGTTGATGGCGGCATCGGCTGAAGTGATGCGTGCCAAGAATGACCTGAGCAACGTCTTGAGCGGGGATGAGCTGAAGGCGTTTCAGCGTGCCGTGGCCGACGGGACAATTGACGTGACTCAGGCGCATGACCTTGCAGGCATTGCGGGCGGGGAAGATCAGCGGGTGACGTGGGCGTTGCGTCCTGTCATGCGTGCCGCCTCGTTCATGTTCCACCACGCCGAGCGGTTCAACCGTCAGGCCACCTTCATCGCCGCATACCGCTTGGCAAAGGCGGCCAGCCCAAGCATCACGGAAGATCAAGCGTTTGAACAGGCCAAAAAAGCCACCTATGATGGGCATTTTGATATGTCCGCGTCCAACGTTTGCCGACGGCAGTCAGGCATCCATATAGCCGTTGCAGGTGCGTCACCTGAAACGTTACAGGTGCGTTTCAGGTGTGCCAAAGCGTTCATCGTGGATTCGTTACCCAGCAGGTGATGCCCTCAAAACAGGCCACGAGCAGGACTTGCAGGACATTCAGGACATTGGTTCGATAAATATCCCCCGCTACCCATGTCCTGATGCCCCTAAAACCACTGTGTTTCTATTCACCCTCTGGGCCATAAACCAAAACGTACCCAGCAAAAACAGACACCTGAGCGACAGCTCTACATTGAAAGGAAATGCGCGATGCCGTCAACCGAGTTGGATGTGCATCGCCGTATGAGGTCGTGGTAGTGTTGTCGGCAACTGGGTGGTGGCTGTCGGCATCCATCCTCATGCCCTACGCCACCCGATTGAATGGGAGCACAGCGCCCCCAGTGCGTAGCCTGTCTAGGTAGTCTGACCATTGCTGCATCATGGCTCTGCGTTGCTCCATGTATTCCGTGCGGTCGTAAGCCATTCCCAGCGGGCCACTCTTGCCGTGGGCCAATTGCGCTTCAATCACATCAGGATGGATGCCTGACAGCTTTTCAATCATCAGCGTCCTAGCCATTGCGCGGAAACCGTGAGCGGTCATTTCTTCCTTGGTGAAACCCATACGGCGCATGGCGGCGTTCAAGGTCATGTCAGACATGGGGCGGCTTTGGGTGCGAGTGCTTGGGAACACATACACCCCTTGGCCTGTAAGCGGCTTGATCTCGTTGAGCAGCGCCAGCGCCTGACGGCATAGAGGCACAAAGTGAGGCCGTCCGTTGACTTTGCCGTGAACCGTGCGCTTCATGTTTGCTGCGGGGATGGTCAACAGGGCTTGATCGAAGTCGATCCAAGCCCATTGCATTTGGCGAATGTTGGCGGGTCGCTGAAACAACAGGGCAGACAGCAACAGGGCTACTCGGGTGATTACTTCGCCTGAATACCCCTCACAAGCCCGTAAAAATTCGCCTACTTTTGCAGGCTCTAAGAGGGCCGCCATGTGTTCGGTAATGACAGGCTTCAATGCCCCTTTTAAGTCGGCGGCGGGATTGCGCTCACACTTGCCCGTCTGTATGCCGTACATGAACACCTGTCCCGCATACTGCCTCAGTCTGTGGGCCGTTTCATGCGTCCCCCGTTTCTCCACCAATCGAAGCACGTCCAACAACATCGGCGCGGTGATGGTGGCTATCGGCTTTGATCCAAAAGCGGGGAAGATGTATTTCTGCATTTGAGACAGCCACTTTTCAGCATGGCTCTTGCTCCACCCTTCGGCCTTGTTTTGGTGGAAGTCTCGCGCCACTTCTTCAAAGGTATCCCGCTCCTTCGCCTTGGCTTGCGCCTTGGCCTCTTGCTTGGCTTGACTGGGGTCTATGCCTTGTGCCAGCAAAGAACGTGCGTCGTCTCTGGCTTTTCTGGCCTGCGCCAGCGACACATCATCATAGATGCCTATGGCTAAGGTCTTTTGTTTGCCAAGGTATCGGTAAGCCATGCGCCAGTACTTGCCCGACTCTTTGACGTGCAGGTAAAGCCCTCCACCATCAGGGAGCTTTTTGCCGTTCTTGGTGTTGCCTGTCCACTTGGCTTGTTTGATGCCTGTGTCTGTTAAGGCCATGCGGGTATCTCCATTGCGGTAGATGTTGGTATGTAAACGTCCGGCAAACCCAT
>DLPA01000009.1:0-492 GCA_002479815.1 bacterium UBA7470
GAAGACAACATCAAAGACCTGCAGGACATTCCGGAGAATGTCAAAAATGGCTTGGAGATCGTGCCCGTCAAGTGGATCGACCAGGTGCTGGATATTGCCTTGGAAGCCAAACCCGTCGCTTTGAGCGACGAAGAGGTGGCTGCTGCGGCGGTGAGTGCCGTGGCGTCAACCACGCCGCCACAGGCTGTGAAACATTGATGCAAAATTTTCGGGGCATGCCAAATTGCCCTGAAATTTGCGTTACAATTCAAGCATTGCAGGAAGCGCAGCATACAATGCTAAGTTTTCTGAAACGCGGGAATAGCTCAGTTGGTAGAGCGCAACCTTGCCAAGGTTGAGGTCGCGAGTTCGAGCCTCGTTTCCCGCTCCAAACATTGAAAGAAGTGCCAACATCTTTCAGCAAAAAGGGAAGCATCAGCTTCCCTTTTTTCTTGGTTTTTTCAAAGTTCGGCACCGTATCAAACACGGGGCGCGGTAGCAAAGCGGTTATGC
>DLPA01000009.1:582-3292 GCA_002479815.1 bacterium UBA7470
GACTCCGGCCCGCGCCTCCATCGTCCAACTCAAAACGGCTCTGAAAATTTGATGCAAGTTGTCATTTCGGACGCTGGATGCAGTTTTATCGATGTATAATCTAGTTCTTCTGAATGCGGGAATAGCTCAGTTGGTAGAGCGCAACCTTGCCAAGGTTGAGGTCGCGAGTTCGAGCCTCGTTTCCCGCTCCAAACATTGAAAGAAGTGCCAACATCTTTCAGCAAAAAGGGAAGCATCAGCTTCCCTTTTTTATGAATTTGGCGCGATAGCAAATCGGTTATGCAACGGATTGCAAATCCGTCTAGCCCAGTTCGACTCTGGGTCGCGCCTCCAAAATTCCTTCACTGCCATCCAGACAAAGCCCGCTTTTGTGGGCTTTGTTGTTTCTGAATCACCTGAACCACTCATCTGCACGAAGTCACCAGGTGACGCTCGCACAGTAAATCACCGCCGGGAAGGTGCTGAGCCAGGCCCAGAAAAAGCGGTTGAGTCCAAAAAACCAGAACACCAAAAAATGAAAGACGGCGGCTACGGCACAAAATACCCAGGCCAAACGCGCATCGAGCAAAGCCAATGGAAAGCATCCTTCCCAAAGCGTGAACGCCCAAGAACACAGCCGGGTCACTTGGGGATGTCGAAAAACACTGTGAGAGTGCAGGGGACCATAAACACCGGTGTCCAGAAAATGTGTCATGGCCTGACCAGAGCGCCACTCTGGCCGCAGCAACTTCACCCAGCCTGACACAAAATATGAGCTGATGGTTTGCAAGCTGATGTAGCCAAACCCAGCTCGCCAGCCCCAGGTGGCATCGGTCATGGCCCCTGCGCTGTGGGCCACCAACAAGCCTGTGATGCCCACCAAACTCATGAAGTCACTCCCACCGTTGAATGCGCCGCGCCAGCGCAACAACAACAGCAAAGCCATCACAAAAAGCAAGGCGGCACCCACTAAGCCGACTTGTCCCAGCATCAGTGCAATGGCCAGCAGCAGGCGAAGCAGCAGGAATACGGTGTAAGCCACGGGCTGGAACAAGCGATTCAGTCTGGCTTTGAGCCATGCCGGGTGGGCAGGGATTTCCTGCTGCAATGTGGGCCACAAGGTCACACGGTCTAGCGATCGCACCCGCAGGTATTCCAGTGTCTGAAGCACCAAACTCGAGCCCAGCAGGACTTCAAACATGCGAACGGCTAGGCTCAATTCCATGCGTTGATCGTCGGTGATTGCAGCATGAGTTCGCCGCTGGGGTTGTCGGGCAGTACCATGCGCACTTCGAATTGAAAAGCCGCAAGTGGGCGCACAGGCTCTTGCGCGATCATGGGGTGACCGCCCCAACACCCGCCTGCAATCGCTTGCTGGGCCAGTCGGCTCACCAACTGGTAAGTCACCCGTTCGCGGATGTCACCGCCATCGGGCAGGTCGTTGATGTCGTTGGCCAGATGATCGACCAGATTTTGATGGGCCAGCGCCAGATTGACCGCCGGGTTGTGCAGCAGATGCCCAATTTTTCGGGGCAGTCGTGGGTAAATCAGACGCCATTCGGACCACGCACCCTCTTGGCACTGGCCACGCACATACAGGCGCGGGGCCGGGTTGATCCCGTGATAGAACTTCCAGTTGGGGAAAAACGCCCGAAAGAAAAACAGCCATGGCCCTTCAATGACGCCCCAACGCTTGCGCAGACCCAAGGCCAACAAGGCGAAATAAGCCACGATCAACGCGGTGGTGAAGTCCATGAAGCCAGTTTATCGTCTGTTGTGACCTCAAGTCGTGTTCAACGATGTGAAGTTGAGCGGATGCCTGCTCAAAAACGGCCATTCTTGTGGCTTAATATTGCTTTGCATTATTTATCTGGAGCCGTAGATGGGCAACAAAATCGTCACCGAAGCAGATCGTAAATTCACCCCACCACTGCCAACACTGCCTGGCGTGACCCTGCGCACGGGTGGCCGTGGCCAGCGTGTCAGCCTGGAACGCGGCGTTGCCACACGCAGCAAGAAAAACCCTGGCAAGCGCTCTAAAAAAGGCGGTTGATTGCGGTTCGGTCTGGCCTTTGCCAGACCTTCTGCCTGCCCTAAGCCACTGAATTTCAGTGGCTTTTTTGTTGGCGCGAGCCCGTTGTGTGGTGACTGGCTGCGCATTTCAATGAAACAAGGACCTGTGCCATGTTGATCTCTTATGCCACTGTGTTGGTTGCGGGCTTGATGCCCACGGTTTGTGCTGGCATTGCCAAAGCCGGGGCGAAAAGCTATGACAACCACAACCCCCGCGCCTGGTTGGCCAAACAAGAAGGTTACCGTGCGCGGGCCAACGCCGCCCAATCCAATTGCCTGGAGGCGTTTCCATTTTTTGCCGTGGGTGTGGTGTTGGCGCTGCTGACGGGCGTTGACCCTTTTGTGGTCGATGCGCTGGCGGTGCTTTTCATCGCCGCACGGGTGGCTTATGTGGCCTGCTACTTGTCTGACAAGGCCATGTTTCGTTCCATTTTCTGGGTGGTCGGCCATCTGAGCGTGGTGGCCTTTTTTGTGCTGGCCATGCAGAACTTGCAGATGCCTTGAAGCCGTAAAGCGGTTTTATCAAGGCACAATACAGCCCTTGGCCCCGGTGGTGAAACTGGTAGACACACCGGACTTAAAATCCGTTGCTTCCTGAAAAGGGGCGTGCCGGTTCGATTCCTGCCCGGGGCACCAGAAAGAGAACACCATGAACCAC
>DLPA01000137.1:0-4297 GCA_002479815.1 bacterium UBA7470
GGCTTGTATTTGTTGCGTGAGCAGCTCACTTTTTTTACTATTTATTTTGATTTCTGTTTCAGTGATTGCCGTGGCACTGACCCTCAATATCATTCCGCTGGCGCAGCCATTTGGCTTGGCGTTGTGCTTCTGCATCGCCTTGCGCTGCCAGTCGCTCTAACCAAAGCAAGGCTTGAGCGGGTTCAATAGGCCCAAGTGCGCCGTTCATCAACACCAATGCCAGTCGTCGCATGGCTTTGACACTGCCGCCCTGAGCAGCTTGTTCGTAACGCTGCAAGGCTTCGCGGCGGTCCAGCGGCTCGCCCTTGCCGTCTTCGGCCAACGTGCCCAAATGAAACCACGCTTCTGCGTTGCCCTTGCGTGCCAAGGCCAGCCAAATCGCGTGCGCCTCATCGTACTTCGCCATTTTGTAGAGTGCATAGCCTTGGTACAGTCCCCATTCGGGCCGTCGCAGGGCTTCCGCCAGTCGCTGCTCACTCGCCAAAGACTCATCCACATCTGCGCGCGCTTCTAGTGTGTGGAGGCTTCCCATGCTGGCCCACAAGCCCAGCCATGTCCGACGATTGAGACGCATCATGAGTTGTGCCACAGTCAGTGGGTCAATACCCAAGTCACTAAGCGTTTGACATCCTCATCGGCAATCGAGCTGTGACCAGGCATCGGAATGCGGCCCCATGTGCCTTTGGATCCGTTTTTGACAGCCTGTACCAATTGCGGAATGGCATCAGACTGGCCCTTGTACTTTTGAGCCACAGCACTGAAAGAAGGGCCAACGATTTTTTCTTTGGCCGAATGGCAGGACAGACAGCCACTGTCGCGGGCCAGTTGCTCAATGTTGTCGGCAAAAGCAGCCGTGCCCACAGCTAAATTCACAAAGGCGGCAAGGCCCAACACGGCCAACAACGAGGTCAAGTGTTTCATGATCTTTAAAAACAAGGGAAAGCAAGAAAACGCGGAACAACAACGAAAATGAGAGCAAAAAAAGGGCGCATGTCAGGAAAACCGTATTCACGCGCCCTTTTAACTCCACATCCCCACTGGACGAGCTGGGATGACGAGAAACGTCAGTGAAAAACCAACGTATACAGTGGCTTACTTATGCAGTTTGAACGTCCACACAGAGCCGCCTTGCTCCAAGAAATTCACTTTCTTTGCCACATCGCCACCCCACAAAGGCACTGCACCACCCCAACCAGACACCACAGTCAGGTATTGCTCGCCGTTTTCTTCCCAAGTGATCGGTGCAGCTACCACGCCAGAGCCAGTTTGGAATTGCCACACCACTTTGCCGGTTTTGGCATCAGCCGCTTTCAGGTAGCCCTCGGGTGTGCCCCAGAAGACCAGGTTGCCTGCAGTCGTCAAGACGCCACCCCACAGTGGGGCTTCGTTTTTCACTTCCCAAGCCACTTTGCCTGTTTTGGGATCAATCGCACGCAACGCGCCAATGTAGTCGTCATACAAAGGCTTGATGGTGAAGCCTGCACCTAAGTAAGCAGCGCCTTTTTTGTAGGTAATGGGTTCGTTCCAAATGTCCATGCCCCATTCGTTGGCGGGCACGTAGAACAGGCCCGTTTGTGGGCTGTACGCCATCGGCATTTGGTTTTTGCCGCCCAAGAAAGAGGGGGCAGCAAAGACCTGCTTGCCCTTTTTGCCGTCGCCCGCAGTAGGGTCGCCTGGACGGTTATCGGGATCAAGAATGGGTTTACCTGATTTGTCGATGCCTTTGGCCCATGTCACTTTGGTCACAAAAGGAAAGGCGTTTTCAAATTTGCCGTTTTCTGCATCGAGGATGTAGAAGAAGCCATTGCGGTCGGCCTTCGCACCCATGCGTTTACCGTCCATGTCAAAGGTGACCAACTCGTTCACACCGTCAAAATCCCAGCCGTCATTGGGGGTCGTTTGATAGTGCCACTTGATTTGACCGGATTTGACATCCAACGCCACTGTCGAAGCAGAATAGAGGTTGTCGCCTTTGCGCAAGTGGCTGTTCCAAGGGCCAGGGTTGCCTGTACCAAAGTAGGCCAGCTTGGTTTTGGCGTCGTAAGTGCCGCCCAACCAAGTAGCTGCGCCACCGGTTTTCCACATTTCACCCGGCCAAGTGGCATTGAGTTTGCCTGTCATGCCGTTGTCGCTGGCCTTGCCGTCTTTGTCAAATTTTTGACCGACATGGCCTTCGATCATGGGTCGAATCCAAACCATTTTGCCCGTTTTGGGATCACGCGCTTCCACACGGCCCACCACACCAAACTCACCACCAGACACGCCCGTCAGCAGCAAGCCTTCGGCAATCAAGGGCGCAGCGGTGTAGCTGTAACCGGCTTTATAGTCGTCGATCTTGTCGCGCCACACCACTTTACCTGTGTCTTTGTCCAAGGCCACCAATTGAGCGTCCAAGGTACCAAAGATCACCAAATTGTCGTAAATCGCTGCGCCACGGTTGATCACATCGCAGCAAGGCATGATGCCTTCGGGCAGACGGTGCTCATACTTCCACAGTTTTTTGCCCGTTTTAGTATCCACAGCAAAAATACGAGAGTAAGACGCAGTCACATACATCTTGCCTTCGTGAACCAGCGGCTGAGATTGTTGACCGCGCTGTTTTTCACCTCCAAACGACATGGACCACACGGGAACCAGATTTTTGATGGTGTCAGGGTTGATGCTGGTCAAGGTGGAATGACGTTGGCCTTGTGTGCCCAAGCCATAACTCAATACATCGCCAGTGGAAGCGGCATCGTTTTCAATCATCGCGTCGGTCACACCCGCAGCTTGGGCGTGTTGCACGCCCAATTGGGCGCAAGCCATCACAACGAGGGTAGCAAGCCATTTGCGTTTCATTTGTATCGTCTCCAGTGGTTGTGGAAAAAAGAGAGGTGTGCAGCCCAACAGCCGTACACGGAGCCTGCGCGAAGAGTGGGGATTGCGCTTGAGGCCCTAAGCCCGCTGTGGCAATACCCGTGCCAACCTGAAATCCACTGAAAAACGCAGCGTTTAGGCTGTGAGTGATGCTGAACAGTTCCTATCTGTCCCAATCTGCGCCACACACCGAAACACTTCAAAGACCCCATCCGAAACAAGTGTTTCAAGCTGTCACACTTGTTTGCACATTGATTTAACACCCAACGTACTCGTGGTGAGACTTTGATCTTTGCGCAGCAGCAGGCCCCTGTGCTTCCCCTGATTGCTGGTCGTCTGCTGAGTTCTTAAAAAAAAGTAGCAAAAAAAGTGAGCTTCTTACGCAATCAATACGATGCTTTTCTGAATTTTGATGATAAAAAAACGCCCTGAAAATCCAAAAAATGGCCTCCAAACCCGTTTTTCGGATTGGAAAAACGGGTTTTTGGCTGCCTGAACCTCATTTTTCAGATAAAAAGGGCTGATTTTTAGATTGAAATCAGCCGAAGTCCTTGTATTACTTGCGTAAGCAGCTCATCTTTTTTACTATCTTTTTGATATTGATCTTACCTTACCAAGGCCGCCCGTTCATAAGCCGGATACAAGCTGATGACGTTGCGCGGATATTCCGTGTCGATGGCCCCCCAACGGGCAAAGCGGGTGGGCACGGGCAAGGCGATGACTTCGCTCAAATCCAAGCCCGCTTTGGCGCTGTCTTGCAGCAGTTGATGCAGCCAGCGCAAATAGTCCCGGGTTTGATGCAGCCCCTGCATATCCGCCCGCACGGGGCCGTGGCTAGGCACTAGGGCCTTGATTTTCAATGGCTTGAGCTTGGCTTCCAAGGCATCCAAGGCTCCCAGCCATGCGTCTAGTTTGGCATGGGGCACGGTGGGCACGCGCTCGGTAAAGACCAAGCCGCCTGCGAACACCACGCCCGAGCTGTGGTCGATCAGCACCAAATCATCTGCCGTGTGACCGTGGCTGCGCCAGAGTTCGATGTCGTGCGTGCCCAGTTTGAAGCGTCCGGGCGCAATCGCTTCTTTGGCGGGGGTAGATTCCGTGCCCTTCATCCAATCGCCACACAAGGTATAGGCGTTGTCGGCATACGCACCGCCTTCGGCCTGCATCCCTTGTATAGCCCCTGCCAAGGCGCGGGTCGGCACGTCACGCCATGCTTGATTGCCAAAGAAGTAATCGGGATGCAGGTTCAAATTCAAGACCTGCTGCACCGCCCCTGCTTTGTGCGGCGACAACAACTGCGTCACCGCTTGGCGCTGTTGCTGTCCATACAGGAAAGACGGCCCCGTATTGACGACCCAAGTGCCTTGGGGCGTGGCAATCACACCCGTGTTGATGATGTTGCAGCCGTTGCTGCGGCTGAAATCTTCCACCGCACCTTCCA
>DLPA01000137.1:4445-5013 GCA_002479815.1 bacterium UBA7470
GTGGTTTGGGCGATGCTGTGCAAGCTGGTGCTGAGGCCCACGCCTGCCACCGTCAAGGCCATGAGCAGGGTGCGATGGACGCGATGAATGGGTTTCATGAGCGCACCTCGGCATTGATCTTCACCCCGCCATTGTCCCGACCCGTCACTTGCAAGTGTGCGGGGGGCGGCTCGGCAAAATCAAAGGTCAGCAAGGGGTTTTCTGAGACGGGTTCAAACAGCGCCATCTTCCACCACACTTGCCCATCTGGCCCCGCTGCTTGCAGCTCCTCTATATAGTAGGCCGGAATGCCAGACACCAGCCCGGTGTCCATTGGGTGCATCACCCGCAAGCGCAAGCGCCCATGCCCACGACCTAAAAAATCTTTGACCACTTGGGCCTGCACTTGGCCCAAGGTCGTGCTCCACGAGCCATCGGCACGAGATGCGCCCGGTACGGTACAGCCGCCGCCTGCGGCTTCCACCATCGTCGAGCCGACGTGCCACACGCCATCATTGAGCAAGACCAAGGCACGCACGGGCGAGGCTTGTTGCAGCTTGAAGCGAAACGCCACACGCGGCTGCATACG
>DLPA01000137.1:5171-5592 GCA_002479815.1 bacterium UBA7470
TTGTCGTCAAACTCAAACGGGTCTTTGCCCAAAAAATCATGCCGCACACCCGGCCATTGCAGCGTGCCCAAGGGATCGCCACCTGTCTCGCCGCCGGGCGCACTTTGGGCGGTATGAGGCATTTTGTCGCTGGGTGCAGCCCAACCGAATGCCGGTGCAGTGGCAGCCAGAGCCACCGCCGAGGTATGCTGCAACCAGCGACGGCGATCAAGAAGGGAAAAACTCGTGTGGGCTGTGTGGATCGTGTGGCTCAAGTGCTGTCTCCTTTGTGTCGTATCCAACCCCGTTGCGGGTCATAGCCGTGCAAGGCCATTGCGGTGGCGATAGCAGCAGTGGCAGCCACCACCGCCAGCGAATCCCAAGCGGTTTGCGCGTGCAGGGCAAAGCGAATGGCTTCTACGGCGTGGGTAAACGGGTTCCA
>DLPA01000016.1:0-2102 GCA_002479815.1 bacterium UBA7470
GACTTGGCTTGCTTGGGCTTCTCTGCCGACTTGGTGATGCAATCCTTCTGCCACACCGCCGCTTACCCCAAAGCCGTGGACGTGAAAATGCACCGCGAGCTGCCCAAGTTCATCAGCAGCCGTGGCGGCGTGGCCCTGCGTCCGGGCGACGGCGTGATTCACTCTTGGCTCAACCGCCTGCTCTTGCCCGACACCGTGGGTACAGGGGGCGACAGCCACACCCGCTTCCCCATCGGCGTGTCCTTCCCCGCCGGTTCTGGCTTGGTGGCTTTCGGTGCAGCCACAGGCGTGATGCCTTTGGACATGCCTGAGTCTGTGTTGGTGCGCTTCAAAGGCGACATGCAGCCCGGCGTGACCCTGCGCGACTTGGTGCATGCCATTCCGCTGTACGCCATCAAAGCGGGTCTCTTGACCGTGGAGAAAAAAGGCAAGAAAAACATCTTCTCAGGCCGCGTGCTCGAAATCGAAGGCTTGCCCAACCTCAAAGTCGAACAAGCCTTTGAATTGTCAGACGCTTCTGCCGAACGCTCTGCCGCAGGTTGCACGATCAAACTCAACCCCGAGCCGATCAAAGAGTACCTCACCAGCAACATCGTGCTGATGAAAAACATGATCGCCGACGGCTATGCCGATGCCAAAACCTTGGCCCGCCGCATCGAGAAAGTGCAAGCATGGTTGGACAAGCCCGAGCTGTTGGAAGCCGATGCCGATGCCGAATACGCTGCCGTCATCGACATCGACTTGGCCGACATCCAGCAGCCCATCGTGTGCTGCCCCAACGATCCTGACGATGCCAAATTCTTGTCCGAAGTGGCTGGCACGAAGATCGACGAAGCCTTCATCGGCTCCTGCATGACCAACATCGGCCACTTCCGTGCAGCGGCCACCGTGTTGGGCGGCGCGCGCGACATCCCCGTCAAACTCTGGGTGGCTCCTCCCACCAAGATGGACGAAACCGAGTTGGTCAAAGAAGGCCACTACGCCACCTTCGGCGCAGCAGGCGCACGCACCGAAATGCCCGGCTGCTCCCTGTGCATGGGCAACCAAGCCCAAGTGCGCGAAGGCGCAACCGTCATCTCCACCTCGACCCGCAACTTCCCGAACCGTTTGGGCAAAAACACCAACGTGTTCTTGGGTTCTGCCGAATTGGCCGCTGTGGCCTCCAAGCTGGGCAAACTGCCCACCCCCGAGGAGTACTTGGCTGCGACCGGTGTCATCACCGCCAAAGCCGACAAAATCTATCAGTACATGAACTTCGACCAAATCGAAGAATACGCAGAAACCGCCAAAACCGTTGCTGCTTAAACGTCAGATGCTCGCTAAAAGCTAACCCCTAACGCTCCCCAAAACCCCGCTGCCCGCTCACAAGGCGACAGCGGGGTTTTGTTTTTCAGTAGTAAAAAAAGTGAGCTGCTTACGCAAGTAATACGTAGTTTTTAGCTTTTTTTAATCTAAAAAAAACAGGTTTTTTCTCAAAAAATGGGCTTTCACAAGCCGAAAAACCTGTTTTGTAGGCTCAGGAAGCAAAATTTGAGACGATTTTTTTAATATTCGACCTTATTTTCAATATAAAAATAGCCATAAATCAGGTATTGCTTGCGTAAGCAGCTCACTTTTTTTACTATCTATTTTGAATGATTGCTGTGGTCAACGACAGACATGGAGCGCAGCGTTGGAATGTAAGTCTGTCACCTCGTCAGGCGATTCTTACCTATAACCGCCACCTTCCCCCCCCACGCCTTTACCCACATTGCCAATGTCTCGCTGATGGGGCTGTCCGTGGGTGGGGTATGGAGGCCTAGGGTGGTCGCGGCTTGGTGTAGGGCGGTGGCGGCGCGGGTGGGGGTGGAGACATCGACGGGGTTTGCGCCGTTTTGTTTGCTCAGTTTCTCGCCGTCGGCGGCGCGTACCAACGGGGTGTGCAAGTAGCGGGGATGGGGCAGTCCTAGGGCGTGTTGCAGCAGCCATTGGCGGGGGGTGTTGTCGGCCAAGTCTTCGCCACGGACGATGTGGGTGATGCCTTGCGCGGCATCGTCCACCACGACGGCCAGTTGGTAGGCCCACAGGCCATCGGCCCGTCGCAGCACAAAGTCGCCCACCTC
>DLPA01000016.1:2276-2422 GCA_002479815.1 bacterium UBA7470
GGACGACTGCGCCCAAGGGCGGGCGGCAAGTGCCCGGATAGCGCAGTTCGCCGTGGCGGGGGCGCTGTTCACCGCTGGCGGTCAAGGCCGAGGCGATGGCTTTGCGGGTGCAGGTGCAGGGGTAGGCCCAGCCTTGGGCGATGAGT
>DLPA01000016.1:2580-15106 GCA_002479815.1 bacterium UBA7470
CCCGGCACGCAGCGCGGCGGGTCGATGTCTTCTAGGCGCACCAGCCATGTGCCTTGGTGGGCGCGGGCATCCAACCAACTCGCCAAGGCCGCAACCAAGGAACCCGCGTGCAGCCAGCCGGTGGGTGATGGGGCAAAGCGCCCACGGTAGGCGGTTGGGTTCATCGGCCCTCACATCAATCAGCCGCCTTGCCCAAGGTGGCTTGTGCCAGCTCTAAACCGGAGATGTAGGCGTTTTCGATGCGGTGGCCTAAGCACCAGTCGCCGCACAAGCCCAGGCCCGCTGCGGCTTCCCAGACGTAGGCTTGGCCCAGTGGGGTTTGGGTTTGGGCGTAGAGCCAGCGATGCACTTCGGCGTGCGTGGGTTCGGCGTGGATGCCTGTGACTTCGGCAAAGGCGCGGCGCAGTTTGGCGGCGACGCGCTCGGGCGTGTCGTTGACGTGCTCTTGCGACCATGCGGGGCTGGCTTGCACCGTCCAGCGTTCGATGTGTTCGCGGCGGGGTTTGCTGTTTTCTCGGGCCAGCCAACTGATGCGGTGGTGGGTGCTGCGGGCGGCGTTCCACTGTGGGCCAAAGCTCGGCAAATCGGGCTGCATGGCTTGGGGGAAGGCCAGCATCAGCGTCCAACAGGGGGCAACGGTGGGCACGCTCAACGCTTGGGTCAAAGGTTGCGCGATGCTGTCGGCTTGATCCAGCCCCGAGGCTTGCAAGAGGCCGAGAGCTTGCGGATGTGGCGTAGCGATCAAAACCCGATCAAAGCCGCCAAATACCTGCTGGGCTTGCGCGTCGGTGGGGTCGTCGGTGTGCAATTGCCAGCCGCCTGCTTTCACGGGGTCGGGGCTGATGCGTTGCACGCGGGTGTTCAGGTGGACGTGGCCCGCATCGGCCAAGGGCTGTGCCCATGCCCGCACCAGCGCATTCATGCCAGGGGCGGCGACGTAGTGTGCCTCACGCGCTTGGTGAGAGGGGGCTTGGCTGGGTAGGGTGTGACCCAAGGCATCGAGCACGCGCACGCTGCTGGCGCTCCACGGCACGATCCACTCAGATGCGGTTTGAATGGCGAGGGCGAAACGCGCATCGCGCACGGTGAAGTATTGCGCTCCGTGGTCAAAGCCGCCAAATGCGGTGTGCCGCGTCGCCATGCGCCCGCCATAGCCACGGCTTTTTTCAAATACCGTGACGTGCTGCCCCGCACGCGCCAAGGTCAGCGCACAGGTGATGCCCGCCATGCCCGCACCAATCACCGCCACACGCACAGAAGATTCGCCAGAAGAAGAACGAGTAAAAGTCACAATCACCACCTTGCTTTATCAGGTTGAACAACACCCAGCCACTGTAACGCACCCGCCAGGGGGGCAGTTGTCTGGCGTTTGTATCACCATTGACATTGAAGCAATGCGTTTTTTATTCAGATAATACAGAGATGAACCAACTCGACACCCTCAAATCT
Source organism: bacterium UBA7470 (assembly GCA_002479815.1). Classification (GTDB taxonomy): domain Bacteria; phylum Pseudomonadota; class Gammaproteobacteria; order Burkholderiales; family Burkholderiaceae_C; genus UBA2334. The sequence goes on from DLPA01000016.1 coordinate 4,030, forward strand.
TTCACCACCGTGGTCGCCGATACGGGCGATTTTTTACAAATTGCGCAATACCAGCCCCGAGATGCGACGACGAATCCGTCGCTGATTCTCAAAGCGGTGCAAAAGCACGAGTACGCGCCGCTGTTGGCGCAGACCTTGGCCCAATTCGGTCAACGTGATCTGGGCGAGATCATGGACAGGCTGCTGGTGCGTTTTGGCTGCGAAATCCTGACGCACATTCCGGGTCGCGTTTCCACCGAAGTCGATGCCCGCCTGAGTTTTGACACCAACGCCACCGTGATCCGCGCCCAGCGCTTGATCGAGCTGTACCAAGCCGAAGGCATTCACATCGACCGCGTGCTCATCAAAATTGCAGCCACATGGGAAGGCATACAAGCCGCCGCGCAATTGGAGCGCGAGGGCATTCACACCAATTTGACGCTGCTGTTCTCGTTTGCCCAAGCGGTGGCCTGCGGTCAGGCCAAGGTGCAACTGATTTCGCCTTTCGTCGGACGCATCTACGATTGGTACAAAAAGCAAGCCGGCGCGTCCTGGGACGAGGCCGCACGCGCAGGCGCGAACGATCCGGGCGTGCAATCGGTGACGCGGATTTACAACTTCTATAAAAAATACGGCATCGCCACTGAAGTCATGGGCGCGAGCTTTCGCAACGTCGGCCAAATCACCGCGCTGGCGGGTTGCGATTTGTTGACCATCGCCCCCGAACTGTTGGCACAACTGGCCGCCACCGACGCGCCTTTGAGCCGCGCATTAGATGCACAAGCCGCGCCCGCTTTGGATCTTCCTTTTGTGCAGTACGACGAAGCGGGCTTCCGTTACGCCCTCAACGAGGATGCGATGGCGACCGAAAAATTAGCCGAAGGCATACGCGCTTTCGCTGCCGACACCTTCAAATTGGAAGCATTGATGCGGACGGCGTGAACTGTTGCAGCAGCGTGGCCGCATCGGTGCTTGTCCCCGTTTGCAGCCATGCGTAAGGCTGCGACTGCGGGCGAGCTTGTGGATGGTGTGCCGCTTCATGAGGCAAGGCGGGCAGGTCGATGCGAGCGTGTTCAGGGCAGACCCAGCGCAGGTGCTCGCGGGTGGCATCAATACAGCCCCCCTCGGCATACACCCCACGCCCATCGCGGTAGCGCATCATGCGCTGCAAAATCCGCTCCCGTTCGGCGTGTGCGGCAGCATTGCCCGCGTCCAATCCGGCTTGCAGTGCTGCCATCTTGGCCCACACGATGGTTTCATCCAGTTGCGGCTCGGCGGTGGCTGTCGTCGCCGCACAGACTGCTTCGCGCCAGTAGTAAATCTCTAGGCACTTGTGTTCTAAGGTGTAGTGCGATTGGGGCCGCCAAAAGTCGGTGAATCGGCCTTGGCCCAAATAGACCACCCATGACCCCTCAAAGCCCACCACATCTGCCGATGCCTCATCAGGATTGCGAAACCAAACGCGGTCACCGGGCACGTAATAGTGCATGGGCAAAGGTTGCTCTAGGCTGCCGACCTCGGTCAAAAACGCGTCATGAAATCTGCCCGAGGCAATGGCTTTGATGCGCCAAGTGTGCTCCAATTGTTTGAGCAGGCTCGGGTTGAAGTTTTTGAGCGTCTGCGCCAGCCCCAACAAGAGCACGTACTCGGTGGCGCGGTAACAAGAAAACGAAAACAACTCCCCCGACACGCTAGGCTGAGTCGCCAAGGTCAGCGCCTCGATCAATTCGGCTTGCGGGCGCAGGGTAAAGCCGGTGTCTTCGGCATACGTCCAATGCTGGGTGGGTCGCTCGGCTGACTCGGTGGCAAATGCCAAGGTGGTGCGCTCGCCAGCGGCACAGGTGTTTTTGCGGGCATCGACATGGGCACACAGCTCATCAAAGCTGGGAAACACATGCTCCACGGGCGAGGCCAGCAAGGCCAGTGCGATTTCCAGCTCTCGGGTACAGGGGCGATCTTGCAAGCGATGCACCGTGTCCAAGGTGCTGTAATCGGGGGTGAGCGCGTGCCACGCCTCGCGGGTCAAGCGGTAACGCCAGCCATCGACACAGGGCTGCACGTCCAACCAACGAATGTCCAAACCATGCGCTTGCAGCCAATGCGAAACTTGTGCGGCTTGCGCCCGCTGCACATAACGCGGACTCAAAGGCCAATCATGACGCAAGACCACGCCTGCAATCGGCGGCTCGTGTTGGGTGGGGACAACTGCATCAGGCGCATGGTGAGCAAACTGGGGCATCCAACGATCTCCTTGGCTGTGGTGCAGGTGGCACACATACCCCAACAGCACAGTGCTTATCAAAAATCACTATTTGAACGAGGAGAAGATGTTTGGACTACTAGGGAAAACCTAGGCGTTTGCAGGACTCAGTCGCCACTTTGGGCAATATCGCACACCCGCCAGTTCGGCGTGATGCTTTTTACACGACTCGTTTGCGACGCGGTCCACGGCGCAAGATCACGCGTTCGACTACGTCTAACGGAATGTGGTGCTGTTGAGCCAATGCCAAGGCTTGATGTCGTTGTCCGCGAGAGAACAGATACAGCACTTCATGCACCATCCGTGCTGTCGTTTGGTTCGGGCGACCCAAATTTGCATCGGATCCCAATGTAGACTTCATAAAAATATGGTTGGGAAGAAGGAGAGGGGGGGGTGAAATGTCAAAGCGCTTGCGCGGTACGCGGCATCGTACAAGTCAGGCGGCGTGCAACAGCAGCGTTATCTTGGTTTCGCGCATCAAAAATGAGAGATATGTGCAGTCAATCACACATCTGATTGAAAAGCACCCTATCAGCTCAGAGGCTGTGCTGTGTGACGGGCAATAAAGGGGCGGGAGGTGTTCCTGGCCCAGCTCCTCGCGCAAAGGTGACGACGTGATCGACTTGTGCACGGATGCCTATCCATTCACCAACGGCATGATTGTGGTGTGAGGGGACATGGGTCATGACCACTTCCCCACTGGACAAGCGCAGGGTATACAAAAATTCGGAGCCACGAAACGCTTTGCGAATGATTTCTGCTTTGACTGGGGCATGGTCGTCGTGAACGATGTCATCGGCTCGCAGCAGTACGTCGCACAGGCCCGCTTCGTAGGCGGTTGGCAAGGGGCATTCTTCGACATCTTGCAATGCGCCCAAGGGCGTTTGTACGCTCACCTCATGGCCTGCCAAGCGAATTTGAGCGGGGGCAAATACGCCATGTCCGATGAACTCGGCGACGAAGCGCGTCGCGGGGCGGTGGTACAGCGCATAGGCATCGTCCCACTGATGCAAGTGGCCTTGGTGCATGACACCGATGACATCGCCCATGGCAAATGCTTCCAGCTGATCGTGTGTGACCAGTAAGGCTGTGGCACCCGCAGATTTCAAGATGGCACGAACCTCATGCGCCAGACGTTCACGCAGATCGACATCCAAATTAGAAAAAGGCTCATCCAGCAACAGCAAGCGGGGTTGTGGCGCCAAGGCACGGGCCAAGGCCACTCGTTGCTGTTGTCCGCCTGATAACTCGTGGGGATAACGCGCCTGCATCCCTTCCAAGCCCACCAAGGCCAACACTTCTTGCACGCGCTGCAAACGCTGGGACTTGGGCTGATGGTTCAGACCAAAGGCGATGTTGCGTCCCACGTCTAAATGCGGAAACAAGGCGTAATCTTGAAACACCATGCCGATGCGACGCTGTTCGGCGGGGATGTGCTGCTGAAGGCTGCTGACCGTTTCGTGCGCAATTGTGATTTGGCCTGTACTGACGCGCTCCAGTCCCGCCACCGCCCGCAACAAAGTGGTTTTTCCACACCCTGAAGGGCCGATCAACACGCCAATATCACCTGCGCGTAGGCCCAAAGTCACGCCATCGACGGCGGACTGTACCGCGCCAGGATAACGAATCGACAAATTGGAAACTGAAAGGAACATAGGGCGGGATTGTAGGGCGGGATCGGGCTGGGTGGTTTACCGCCCTTGGCGATAGGGTTCTTCAAAGTCCAAAAACTCTTGTTCGGCCAAGGCTTGTTCCACCCATGCTGCCACGCCTTTGCTGGCCCAAACGCTGGCCATGTACGCGGCGGCGGTGTCGTTGACGGGCAGGGCATAGGTATGCAAGCGACCCACGACGGGGGCGTAGTAGGCATCGGCAATGCTGAAGTCCCCAAACAGGAAGGGGCCACCGCTGGCGGCCAAGGCATCTTGCCACAAGGTTTCGATACGGGCGACATCGGCTTGTACGCCAGCGTGTTGGGCCCAAATACGCTGTCCCACTTCGGGCAGGTGCGCTTCGATGTTTTGGGGGCAGTGGCTGCGTAGGTTGCCAAACCCACTGTGCATCTCGGCGCAGAGGCTGCGGGCACGCGCACGGGCGTGAGCTTGGCGGGGCCAAAGGGCCAGATCGGGGTACAGCTCGGCCACATATTCGGCAATGGCCAAGGTATCCCACACGGCAAAGCCTTGGTCGATCAAGGTGGGCACACGACCTGTGGGGGTGTAGGTGGCGATGCCTTGTTTGAATTTGGATTCGGGGGTGAATCCGTCAAAGCGGATCATGATTTCTTCAAATGGAATGCCAAACTGTGTCAGCAGTACCCACGGCCGCATGGACCAGGAGGAGTAGTTTTTATTACCGATGACGAGTTGCAAGCGTGGGGACGAGGAGGTGTCAGACATACAAATATGGCTCTCATGAACGAAGCGTGGAAGAGGTGGATGGTAGCGGCATAGAATGAGTTTCCCTTGATCCACTTTCAGGAGAGATTGTGATGGCAAAGCCAAGCTTAGGACTGTGTGCGGGGTTGTTGTGGTGTGTCGCTTCACCTTTGTATGCGGCAGACACGACGTACACCCTAGAGGCCACCAATGGGAGCGTGCGTCCCTTGTTGGGCATCAACATTGGGCCACTGGGCACGGGCGCTGCTGGCAACCCAGCCCTGACGACCAGCTATCAGCAGCTGGGAGTCAACTTGATTCGCACCCATGATTACTACGATCCGCTGGACATGGCTACCCTGTACCCTGACCGCAGCAAAGACCCCGATGCGCAAAGCAGCTTTAACTTTACGGGCAAAGTCGGGGGGGATTTTCGGTCCAGCGATGATGTGTTTGGCAGCATTGTCAACAATGGATTTGAGCCTTTTTTCCGCTTGGGCGACTCGTACAACAACGCCAAGCCCCCCACAGACAGTGAACGCGCCAACTGGGTGAAGGCGGCGGTCAACGTACTGAAACACTATCGCCAAGGGCAATGGGGTGGATTTCAAAGTAATTTTCGGTATGTAGAGATTTGGAATGAGCCTGATAACGTGGTTTTTTGGCCCAGACCCTACACCCCCACGCAGTTTCATCAGTTGTACGATGCCAGCGCCAAAGCGGTACGTGCGGCCTTTCCTGAGCTGAAAATTGGTGGTCCAGGCTTGACGCCATCGGGTTGTTTGAGCGACAGCGGCAAACGCTGGACAACGGCTTTTTTGGATTACGTCAAGCAAAACAACACACCTTTGGATTATTTTTCGTGGCATATGTACTCCAACGCGCCAGCGGACTATGCCGCTTGTGCCGCCTATTACCGCAGTGCCTTAGACGAGCGCGGTTTCACTCAGGTGCCCACCTTGCTGACCGAGTGGAACACCAGTGCCGAAGGCAGCACCCTCAGCAGCGAAGAGAAATTGGCCTTGCGAACCAAGGCCAAAGGCGCAGCCATTTTGACCGGCGCATGGATTGCGCTGCAACAGCGCGATGATGTGGCGCAAACCTTGTTTTATCGTGGCCCCGACCCCAGTATGGATGCCCCCTTCTTTTACGGCATTTATTACGCCAACGGACAGCCCAAAAAAATAGCGCAAGCATGGGCACTGTGGAAAGACATCAGCAGCTACACCAAACGCTTGAAAACGACGGCAAGCAGCAGCAATGCCAATCTGCATTTACTCGCTGCGGAAAACGACACAGGCACTCGTGCGCTGCTGATGAGCAATACAGGCACTGCCACCGAAACGTGGAAGGTCAGTTTGCCCAGTGGCAACACCTTGGCGGACTACACCGTCACGCTGAAAACCGTGTCGGACAGCAGTGCCAATATCGTCACCAGCACCTTCACGGGCGACACCCTCACCATCCCGTCCCATACCGTGCAGTTGCTGACCCTGAGCCCAAAAACCACCTCCAGCTTCAGCCTCACTGCCAACACCACTGGGACGCCACCGGTGTTGAGTTTGTCTGCGGTGCTGAATGTAGAAGGGGCCGACGTGGGTAAAAACGGCCAAGTCTTTTTGGTCGCTGTGGTGGGCGGCAGCCTCTTTGCCCATAACGGTACGACATGGCAGCCCGTCGGTGCTGCAATTCCTGCGTGGCGTACAGGCAGCTTGACTGCCAGAACTACCATCCCAGTGTTCACATCTTTGGATATTCGCAGCTTAAAAGGCGTGCAGGTCTGGGCAGGCTATGGGCTGAGTGCGGAAGATATGCTGGCACGCAAGCTTTATGGTTTGGTGCAGGGCTATTGATCGTTTGAGTCGCTGATAATGAAAAGATGAACGTTCTTTTCATTCATCAAAACTTTCCCGGTCAATTCAAACACCTCGCCCCGGCACTGGTGGCCCAAGGTCATCGTGTGGTGGCGATGACCATGCAGAAGCTCCCCACTCCCGCTCCTCTTTGGCAGGGGGTGACGCTCGTCCCCTACGGAGCAGCGCGTGGGTCGTCCACGCAGATTCATCCGTGGGTGTCCGACTTTGAAACCAAGGTGATTCGGGGGGATGCGTGTTTTCGGGCAGCCTTGCAGTTGAAGGCGCAAGGCTTCGCGCCTGATGTCATCATCACCCATCCGGGTTGGGGCGAAAGCTTGTTCATCAAAGAAGTCTGGCCCCACGCCAAGCTGGGGATGTACTGCGAATTTTTCTATCGGGCACAGGGTGCTGATGTGGGCTTTGACCCCGAGTTTCCCAGTACAGATGTGGGCGAGAACTGCCGTTTGCGTTTGAAAAATTTGAACAATCTGCTCCACTTTGAGACAGCAGATGCGGGCCTGTCGCCCACCCACTGGCAGGCCAGCACCTTTCCCGAGCCGTTTCGAGAGCGCATCAGCATCATCCACGATGGCATCGACACAGTGGCGATTCGACCCGATCCTCAGGTGCGGCTGTCCATGAACACCTCGCAGGGGCCGCTAGAGTTGACGCGCCAAAGCGAAGTCATCACCTTCGTCAACCGCAATTTAGAGCCGTATCGGGGCTTTCATGTGTTCATGCGCGCCTTGCCTGCCTTGCTGCGCCAGCGTCCTCAGGCGCGGGTGTTGATGGTGGGAGCCGATCAAGTCAGCTATGGAGCCAAGCCCAATGTGGTGCAGCATGGACACCCGACTTGGAAAGAGGTGTTCACGGCCGAGGTGCGTCCGCAGATGCCAGAGGGCGATTGGAAAAGGATACATTTTTTAGGTCATATTCCTTACGAACACTTTATTCCTTTGCTACAACTCAGCACAGTGCATGTGTATCTGACCTACCCCTTTGTGCTGAGTTGGAGTTTGCTGGAGGCCATGAGTGCGGGTTGCGCCATCGTTGCCAGCGATACCCAACCCCTGCACGAAGCCATACGGCATGGCGATACAGGGCGACTGGTGAATTTCTTTGATGGGGCCGCTTTGGTGCGTGAGGTGGTGGACTTGCTGGAGCACCCCCAAGAACAGGCCAGATTAGGCACTAAGGCTAGAGAATACGCCATTGAGCACTACGATTTACGCAGCAAATGCCTGCCCAAGCAGCGAGAATGGGTGGAAAATATCTTTTAAAAAGCATAGTATTTTTTGTGAGCTGCTTACGCAATTAATACGTGGCTTATAGCCGATTTTATTATTAAAAAAAGCCATTTTTAATGAAAAAACAGCCTTCAGCACGCTGGCGAAGGCCGTTTGGAGGCCTGATGCGCGGCTGTGGCGATAATTTTTTAGGATTTTTGGCCTAATTTTCAGAGTAAAAATGGCTGAATGAACCATATTACTTGCGTAAGCAGCTCACTTTTTTTGCTATGTATTTTTTAGGCTTAAACCGTCGCTACGTCGGTGACAGGCGGTGCAGCCGTCAGATGGCGCTGAGCGACCACCAAGCGGGTCATGGTGGCCTTGAGTTCTGGCAGGCGCACGGGTTTGGCTAAAAAGGCGTTGATGCCCGCAGCCAAAGCTTTTTCTTGGGCATCGTTCATCACGTCGGCACTCAGGGCGATGATGGGCAGCGACACCGGATCGGGGCATTGCTGGCGCAGTTGGCGGGTGGCTTCTAAGCCGTCCATGACGGGCATATGAATGTCCATCAATACCAAATCGAAGTGCTGCCGATGAAATGCTTCCAGCGCCAGTTGCCCGTTGTCGCAAAACACCCCTTCGCAGCCGAGTTTTTTTAAGATGGCCGCGACCAGTTTTTGATTGACGGGATGGTCTTCAGCCACCAATACATGACACCCAAGTAAGGGGTCTGGTGACTCAGGCTGCACAGCAGGGGCAGGTACCGTCGCCACCGCATTGAGGCTGGGCGGGGGCGCAAGGTCTGCCGGTGCAGTGGCCAAAGGCAAAGGCAATGTCAGCATGAAACGCGAGCCAACCCCGACTTGGCTCGTGACGGTCAAATCGCCGTTCATCATGCGCGCGAGCGAGCGCGAAATCTCCAATCCCAGCCCTGTGCCACCGAATCGGCGGCGCGTATCCGATTCGGCTTGGTAAAACCGCTGAAACAGCTGGGCAATGGCCTTGTCGTCCATGCCAATGCCCGTGTCTTCCACCGTAAAGCACACAGTGGCGACCAAGTGCCCCTGTTTTTCTAGGTTGATGGCCAAACGTACACCGCCTTCATGTGTGAATTTGATGCCATTGCCTACCAAGTTGAAAAGAATTTGCTTCAGCCGTGTGGGATCGACTTGCACCCACTCGGGCAAATCGGGGCTGGCATCCATCTCCAGCGTCAAGCCCTTGGTCAATGCAGGGCCACGCATCAGGTGAGCGACGTCGGACAACAATTGTGGCAAACGCACAGAATGGGGCGCGAGTTTCAATCGTCCGGCTTCCATTGCCGAGATGTCCAAAATATCGTTCAGCAACGTGAGCAAGTGCTGGGCTGATTCTTTGGCGGTGCGTACACAGTCGCGCTGTTGTTCGTCCAGCCGAGAGCCATCCAACAAAGACAGCATACCCAACATCCCATTGAAGGGGGTGCGCAGTTCATGGCTCATATTCGCCAAAAAACGGGTTTTACCCTGATTGGCTGCTTCTGCTTTTTGGTGTGCTTCGCGTAAGTCGGCCGCCAAGCTTTCGAGGGCCAACCGTTCTCGCAACAAGCGTTTGTGTCGGACCCATAAAGCCACCGCCACCACCACCAGCAAGGCCAATTGCGCCAGAGTCAGCCACAGAATGGTTTCGTACTGCTGTTTGATCGTGGTCTGCTTTTGCTCGATCAACAACATCATGATCGCATTCGAGGCCAAGCTCAATGCCTGCACGCGTGGCCCCAATCGCTCCATCAGGCTCAGAAGCTGTGGCAGGGTGGCCCATTGCACAGGGACGTGCCCAAAAATCGCATCCCCCAGCCTGACCACCTCTCTTAAATCGGGCGCCAATTGTCGGTATTCTTCACGGTCATGAATCAGCGCAATACTTGGGTTGTCTTGTAACAAAGCGACCCTGCTGGCAAAAATTTCAAATCGCAGGTTCAAATCGTCTAAGTTGCGCGCAGATACAGTCTCTTTTAAGGCAATGTCTACCGTATGACGAAAGCGCAAAAACTCGCGCTCCATTTGAAATGTCAGTGCAGTGACCGAATCGGCTCGCAAACGGGCGCTGTCTTCGATGTCGCGGATTTGTTGAAACTGCAAAAGCAGCAAACCCGCTACAACCCCTGCCAACGCCGCAGCACTGATGGCCAGCAAAGACAAAAATTGCCGACTGCGTGAAAGATGTGTCGCCAACGGCACGGTCATTGCAGATCGAGTGCTTTGAGTTGCCAAATCGAGCGTTCGTAGTACACGTTGGACTTGAGTTCGGGTTTGCTGTCAAATGGGTAAATCACGAACAAAGGCCCCTTGGTGCGTATTGAAATGGGCTGGTCGTTGATGGCATAGGCGACCACGACATCGTGGGTGTGGGCATCGCTCAGTGGAATTCGGATCTTGTAGTCGTTCAAAGCCGTTGCTTGCACGCTGGCTCCGACACCTTTGACGGCTGCAATCACGTCGCGCAACAACGGCCCTGTGAACTTGGTGGGTTGGTGATCCCAAGGCGTGAGTGTGGTGAAGGTGTGGGCTGGCAGTTTTTGCAGCATTGCCAGGTCGAAGTGCGCTTCCTTGCCGACATTGGTGACACCAATATGGCCTGAAACCTTCAAAATGACCTTACCTGTGGGGGCATCGAAAGCCCAGGCAGGTGACACACTCCAGGGCAGACAGCCCACGAGCAGCCCAGCGAGTATTTGCAAGCCAGTTCTTCTGTGACAAGACATTTCATGTTCCTTGCATTCATGGTCTTATAACGCGTGCACTACCACAGGTCAGTGCTTTATCCCCCCTTTATTTCAGGGGGGAGCTTGTTTTAGGAGGATGTTTTCCCAGCGGCCAAGCGTAACATTTCGGCATTCTCGCCTGTTCCGAGCAAACCTGTTTGCGCGTAAATACCCAGTTTGGCGCGGGTGTCAGAAATATCCAAATTCCGCATCGTCAACTGGCCAATGCGATCCAGCGGCGTGAACGGGGCGTTTTCGACTTTTTCCATGCTCAAACGCTCGGGCGCGTAGGTCAGGTTGGGGCTGTCGGTGTTCAGGATCGAATAATCGTTGCCCCGACGCAACTCCAGTGTCACCTCGCCGGTGATGGCGCGTGCCACCCAACGCTGGGCGGTTTCGCGCAGCATCAGGGCTTGGGAATCGAACCAACGGCCTTGGTAGAGCAAGCGCCCGAGTTTGCGTCCGTTGTCGCGGTATTGTTCGATGGTGTCCTCGTTGTGGATGCCCGTCACCAATCGCTCGTAGGCGATGAAGAGCAGGGCCAGCCCGGGCGCTTCGTAAATGCCACGGCTCTTGGCTTCGATGATGCGGGTCTCGATCTGGTCGCTCATGCCCAGACCGTGGCGGCCGCC
>DLPA01000230.1:0-3861 GCA_002479815.1 bacterium UBA7470
CGAGCTTGAACAAGCCCATCAAAAACAGCAAAACTCCGGCGCTGGCCGTCGCAATCAAGAGATTCGCTAAACCATAGCGTTCAATGATGCCGTACACGATGACAATGAACGCGCCCGCTGGCCCGCCGATCTGCACGGAAGACCCGCCCAAGGCCGAAATCAAAAAGCCCGCAATGATGGCAGTCCATAAACCGGCTTCGGGCTTTAAACCGCTGGCAATGGCAAAGGCCATCGCCAAGGGCAAGGCCACAATGCCCACAGTGAGACCTGCACTTGTGTCTTTGAATAATTTGTCGCGGTTGTATTCCCGCAAATCAGACCATAAGCGAGGATGAAAAGAAGCGAGTGGAGGAAGTACGGGCGGCATAGGGTGAATGTTACGCCTACAAACACGCCGCATCAGCACAAGGCATGCCCGCGCAGGCCGTTCATGCGTACAAGACTATGAAATTTGCGCCATTTTGCTTTTACGATCCAGGGTTTTGAACTGGAGAGTGATCGGATGGCTGATGTCGCTGTTTTTTACGTCCAACTTCGTACTTGTATGCTGGCATTGCTGTGTGGATTGGCCTTGCTGGGATGTGATGTGCAAAGCATTCGCGAACTGGAAGAAGGTCTTTCCACCGAAGCCGATGTGCGTTTGCGCTTTGGAGAGCCTGAGCGCATCTGGCCTGAAGCCGACGGCGCACACACCCTAGAGTACAACCGCCAGCCCGAAGGCCATCGCAACTACATGATTACCATCGGCGCTGACGGGAAAATGAGTGCGCTACGGCAAGTGCTGACCCCGCACAACTTCGCCCGTATTCAAGCAGGTATGCCCATGAGCGACGTGCGCCGACTGCTGGGGAAACCCATGCAGACGGTCCCCTTTCCACAAAAACAAGAGACGCATGCCGACTGGCGTTACTTGGACGGCCCCAATACCAACGATTCCAAAATTTTTACAGTGATCTTTGACTCAAACTCTAAGGTGATTCGCACATTCTCGGTGCGAGACCCGAGCTTGGATAAGGGATAGAACGGTAACGCTCTTACCGCTCGTGGTGCATGACTGGGTTCAAAACCAAGCAGCCATCGACCACTTGAACACGCCACAGGGGGTGATGCTGGGGCGACCGAGCAGCTGCGGTGGATGAACTCAAAGAAGCTCACTTGCGTTCACGCCATTGCGTCACCGCTCGCAGCAACTGCTGCTGTGAGCCGGGTGACAGCACGCCCATGCGCACCCAGCCCGCCAACCCAAAAGAACTCGCATCCCGTAATTTGATGCCGTGCGCTTGCCGCCACACGGCGATGCCTGGGGCATCGCTCTCTAAAGGTTGGGCTAAGTGGTAATTGGTATCACTGGCCTTCGTCGCCCACCCCAAACGCTCGCACAGGGCCAATTGCTGCTGCTTCCACCGCACCAGACTTTGACGGCTGTTGACCAGCCACCGCTGCACCGATGGCAAGCACCACGCCTCCAGCATCGCCACGCCTTGCGCCCCCACCGGCCACGACGGGGCCAGCCACTGCATCAAACTGCCCAAGCGAGCTGCAAAATCAGACGGATCGAGGGCTGAATGTGGAGCGATCAAGTACGCAGCACGAACGCCTGTCATACCCAAGGCTTTGTTCGGCGACCAGAGCTGCCACACGTGTGGCCGTTCGGCTTCGCTTAGGCTGGAAGTGCCTGACAAACGCAAAGGTTCATACGCACAATCCAACACCACCACTTGCGAAGTGCTTTGTGTACGCACCAGCTCCAGCAAACCTTCTTGTGAACGACCTTCCGGGGTCGAAGGCTCACAACACCACAACAGTTGGGCGGATTCGTGACGGCTCACGGCCTCCAGGCCCACGGCCTGTGCTAATCGTTCCACATCGCCATAGTGCTGCTCAGGAAACCACACCCGCTGTAAGCCTAGGCGACGGGTCGCAACACTTAAGCGCACCATCGCTTCACTGGCACTGCCCATGATGACGATGCGCTGTGGCTCCACTTGGTGAAACTCGGCCAAACGCTGGCGCAAGTGCGCATAACCAGGATCGGGGTAATGAGTGACATCTGCCGCTTGCACCCAACTCAAGGCTTCAGGACAAGGGCCACAGGCGTTTGTATTGGTAGAAAAATCATGGCGCGGAACCCCGTGAGCGTCTGGGCCACCGTGCTGCATGGAGATCAGGTTCAATTCAAAATTCCTAAAGAAGTAGCGATTAAAGCAAGTACAACAAGCCTTAATCTGAGTTTTTTTGCGTATTCTAGGGCGAGCCTGACCGCCTGGTGAGTAGGGGCATCAGCTCGCTCGTTCAGCACATACACGTCAGGTTTGCTCAAGCGCACTTGCAAGGCCAGGGCCATTGCGCCCATGCACCACCCGCCGTTGGGTGAGGGTGTTTTTGTGGCTTCTGTCGTCAATCTGCGCCAACGCGCCACGGACAGCCCCGCCCACAACAGGCCTGCTGTTAAACGCGCGGGCACATAACTCAAGACATCATCGGCGCGAGCGGCCCATTTACCCGCCCATGTCCACTCCCGTCCACCCCGCAGGCCACGGTAGCCCCACATTGCATCGGCAGTGTTGGCGACTCTGTACAACACCGCACCGGGCAAGCCCGCCACCGCAAACCAACACAAGGGGGCGACGACCGAATCGTTTAAATTTTCAGCCAAAGTCTCTATGGCCGATTCGCGCACTTCGGCTTCGGTGAGTTGGGTGACATCGCGGCTGACCAGCCCACTCAAACGCGCACGCCCCAGTGCCAAGTCTTGTTGCAAAGCGACTTCGACGGCCAGCACTTCGTCGTGCAGCATGCGCCACGCCAGCATGGGTTTGAGCAGCAGCCCCAAGATCAGGCCCATGATGAGGCCAGTCGTCCACGAGGGCACTTTCACCCATGTAATCATCAGGCCGAGATGCACGCCCATGGCAAGACCGACGAACAACGCCAGCACCAGCCCCCAATACAAGGCCCCTTTCAGCAACAGCAACACATGCGCCAGCGTCACCTTGTCGCTGGTGGACGATGGCTCTGCCACTGTTGCAAGGGGTGCTAGCCTATCGCCCAAACGCGACAAACACCAGCCCATTGCCACGACAGGATGCCACCGCGCCGCAGGCTCGCCCCAGCGAGCATCCACCACAAGGGCGATGACGACCGCCACCCCGCCCCACCCATACCCCTGCACGGGCCACACATATTCCCACATCAAAACCTTGATTCTCCATCGTGGAGTCTGACCACAAGGTCAGGACTCTGAAGCAAAAAAACCCAGTCGCAACTCATGCGGCTGGGTTCTAATGACTTGGCGGAGAGAGGGGGATTTGAACCCCCGATACTGGTGAACCAGTATGCCGGATTTCGAATCCGGTGCATTCGACCACTCTGCCATCTCTCCGGGGTCTTGAAGAAGGGATTTTAGCAGTCCCCGCCTTTGGCTCTGGCGATTGAGGCTTTTAAAAGCGTTTGCCCGCCCATGTAGGGCTGCAAGACGGTGGGAATGCGGATGCTGCCGTCGGCGTTTTGGTAGTTTTCCAGCACCGCGACCAAGGCGCGTCCAACGGCCAAGCCTGAGCCGTTGAGGGTGTGTACCAGCTCGTTTTTGCCTTGCGCGTTTTTAAAACGGGCTTGCAAGCGGCGGGCTTGGAAGGCTTCGCAATTGCTGACCGAGCTGATTTCGCGGTAGGTGGCTTGGGCGGGAACCCACACTTCCAAGTCGTGGGTTTTGGTCGCACCAAAGCCCATATCGCCCGTACACAGCACGATGACACGATAAGGAAGCTCTAGTTTTTGCAGCACAGCTTCGGCGTGGCGGGTCATATCCTCCATCGCTTCGTAGCTTTTCTCTGGATGGGTGATCTGCACCATTTCCACTTT
>DLPA01000230.1:3962-7998 GCA_002479815.1 bacterium UBA7470
TCAGAGCGAAAGCAGGGCGTGTGGGCGGTGAGTTTGATGGGCAAGTCGGCTTCGGCCACGATGGTATCGCGCACGAAGTTGGTCAGGGGCACTTCGCTGGTGGGGATGAGGTAGAGGGCTTGTGCGGTTTCTTCGCCTTCTTGACCGCCTTTTTTGGCGGCAAACAAATCAGCCTCAAACTTGGGCAATTGACCCGTGCCCCGCAAGCTGTCGGCGTTGACGATGTAGGGGGTGTAGCACTCGGTGTAGCCGTGTTCTTGGGTTTGCACGTCCAGCATGAATTGCGCCAAGGCACGGTGCAAGCGGGCAACTTGGCCTTTCATGACCGTGAAGCGTGAGCCGGCCAATTTCGCGCCCGTCTCAGGGTCCAGACCCAAGGGCAAGGCCAGATCGACGTGATCTTTGGGGGTAAAGGGCAAGGCTTTGGGCGAGCCGCCGTCGCCCTCTTCAGGACTCCAGCGACGCAGCTCGACGTTGGCCGCTTCGTCCGCACCCACGGGCACGCTGTCGTACGGCAAGTTGGGCACGGCCAGCAGCAGGGCGTGCAAGTCGGCTTGAATCAGTTCTAAGCGAGCGGCGGATTGTTCTAGCTCGGTTTTGATGCCCGCCACTTGCGCCATCACCGCCTCAGCCTCGTCGTGTTGGCCTTTGGCTTTCAGGCCACCGATTTGTTTGGAGAGGCTGTTGCGTTGGGCTTGCAGCTCTTCAGTACGGACTTGGATGGCTTTGCGCTCAGACTCCAAGGCCGTGAAAGCGGCTTCGTCCAAAAACACTTGGGGATTTTTACGGGTTTGCAGTTTGGCGAGTACCGCCGGCAAGTCTTTACGCAACAGGGCAAGGTCGAGCATGATGGGGGAAGTAGATTTTTAGTATAAAAAGGACTTAGAGCCACATAGAAAAAGCATAAGCAGATATAAGTTTTATAGCGTACCTTCGATGGATTCGGCAGTGTCAGCACCGTCAAAACTGTCGGCAGCGTCGCTCATTCTCAAGCCCTTGGGCAGCGGAAAGCGCACGGTTTCGCGGATGCCGTCCATGCTGCGAATCGAGATGGCGCCCCATGCCCGCAGTTGCTGCACCACGTCTTGCACCAAATGCTCAGGCGCGGAAGCGCCTGCGGTCAGGCCGACGCGGGGATGGCCTTCTAGCCATTCGGCTTGGAGTTGGCTGGCATCGTCGATCATGTAGGCGGGCGTGCCCAGTTTGGCGGCCAGCTCGCGCAAGCGGTTGCTGTTGGAGCTGGTGGGACTGCCCACGACGATGACCACATCGACCTGTTGGCTCAGCAGCTTGACGGCATCTTGGCGGTTTTGGGTGGCATAGCAAATGTCTTGCTGCTTGGGTTCGCGGATATGAGGAAACCGTGCTTTCACAGCAGCGGTGATGCCAGCGGCATCGTCCACGCTCAAGGTGGTTTGGGTGACGACGGCCAATTTCTCGGTTTGACGCGGTTGCACATGGGCGACATCGGCCACGTCTTCGACCAAGTGAATGCCTTCGCTCAACTGGCCCATTGTGCCCTCGACTTCGGGGTGGCCTTTGTGCCCGATCATGATGAACTCGTAGCCTTCTTTGGCGAGTTTGGCGACTTCGACATGGACTTTAGTGACCAGTGGGCAGGTGGCATCAAAGACTTGAAAGCCCCGCACCTCGGCCTCGGCTTGCACGGCTTTGCTGACACCGTGAGCAGAAAAAATGAGGGTTGCGCCCGCAGGCACGTCGGCCAAGTCTTCAATAAAGACAGCACCTCGCGCTTTAAGATCGTTGACAACATGGGTGTTGTGGACGATTTCGTGGCGCACATAAATCGGCGCACCAAATTTGACGAGGGCGTGTTCCACGATGTCGATGGCCCTGTCCACGCCCGCGCAAAAGCCACGCGGCTCGGCCAATACGATGTCTTGCACCATCATGTTCATCACAGCACTCCTATCACTTGCACTTCAAAGCGCACGGCTTGCCCGGCCAACGGGTGGTTGAAGTCGAACAGCACTGCACCATCGGCTCGGACTTCGCGCACCGCGCCTGCATACGTGCCCAAGCCGTCGGGGGTGGGGAATTGCACTACGTCGCCCACTTGGTAGTGCTCGTGGGGGTCGCCCAACTCGTTCAACAGCTTACGCGCCACCCACTGCATCATGTCGGCCTGATGCTCACCAAAAGCCGCGCCTGCGGGCAACTCAAACGTGGTGTGTGTGCCTTCTGCCAGCCCAATCAAGCACTCCTCTAAGGCGGGCGACAGCTCGCCCGATCCCAAACTTAAAGTCGCAGGTTGACTGCCAAAGGTGTTCACAATGTCTTGCCCTTGCAGGTTGGACAAGCGGTAATGCAGAGTTAAAAAAGAGCCGGATTCAACAAGAGTCATGATGTGCAGAGGTGAGGCAGCGGTTGCTCAGAACAACAACAGAAAGCAAGCGCCATCAGTAGGGAGGCCGTGTGGCTCAGACCGAGGATTTTAAGGTTGGTCGCCCGCGCATCGTTTGAGCATCACCTGAACACCGTCGGAACTCATGGTGTCTTGCCTTCGATGGAGTCACGCAAACGCGCCCAAAAGACAGCCGCAGGCGTAGGGGTGGCGGCGATGGCGTGGCTCGACGCAGGCCGTTCGGCGGGGCGTTCGCGGTAGATGCGTATGTCCATGGGCATCTCTAATCCTTGACCCGCCACCACCAGCTTGCCCGCGGTCAGGTCTTTTTGCACTGCACTCAGGGGCAGGAAGGCGATGCCGTGGCCTTCGCGGGCCATCGCTTTTAAGCCTTCGGCCATGTCGGTTTCATACACCCGATCCAAATGCACGGGTTGGGGCGAGGTTTTTAAAAGATGTTCGACGACGCGGCCCAAATAAGCGCCCGGTGCATACGCCAAATAAGGTACGGGATGCGCGGCGCTGCCCGGCAGTCGGTACAGGGCTTGGCCGTCGGCAGTGGCTCGCACGCAAGGGACGAGCACTTCGCGGCCCAGGGGCAGCATTTCGTAGCGTTGCGCGTCCAATTGAATGGGTTGAGAGGGGTGATGAAAGGCGATGAGCAAATCGGCGTGCCCCTCCACCAAACGCAAGACCGCATCGTGGACATTCAGCGCCGTCAAGCGGCTTTTGATCGGCCCACAAATGCCACGCAAGCCCGACAACCAGGCGGGGAAAAACGTAAACGCCAGCGAGTGGGGCACGGCAAATTCGATGGTGTCGCTGGCGGTGGCGTTGTGCGCCCTGAGCATGGCGCGGGTGGTTTGCAGGGATTGCAGCAGCTCCAAGGCTTGTTCGTACAGCGTTTGACCCGCTGGCGTGAGCCGCGTGGGGTAAGACGAGCGATCGACCAAATCCGTCCCCGCCCATGCCTCTAAAGACTGAATACGCCGCGAAAACGCAGGCTGTGTCACATGGCGCAATTGCGCCGAACGGCTGAAGCTGCGCGTTTCGGCCAAGCTGACAAAATCCTCTAGCCATTTGGTTTCCATAGGCGTTCCGTGTGGTTTAGGGCTGTGCCTCTGAGGCTTGCTGCTGCATGGCCCACATCTGGGCGTAAGTGCCTTGGGCGGCGAGCAGGGCGGTGTGGGTGCCGCGTTCGATGATACGGCCTTGCGACAAGACGATGATGTCGTGGGCATCGACCACCGTGGACAAGCGATGGGCGATGACCAGCGTGGTTTTATTGGCGGCGGCGCTTTTGAGTTCGCTTTGAATGGCGCGTTCGTTGGCGGAGTCTAGGGCGCTGGTGGCTTCGTCAAAAATCAGAATCGGTGGATTTTTCAGCAAGGTGCGGGCAATGGCGACGCGCTGCTTTTCACCGCCGGAGAGCTTCAGCCCCCGCTCACCCACGGGCGTGTCGTAGCCTTGGGGCAGGCTGGCGATGAAGTCGTGGATGCGGGCGGCGCGGGCGGCGGCTTCTACCTCGGCTTGGGTGGCCTCGGGGCGACCGTAGCGGATGTTGTAGCCGATGGTGTCGTTGAACAGCACCGTGTCTTGCGGCACGATGCCGATGCTGGCGCGCAGGCTCTCTTGCGTGAGGCTGCGAATGTCTTGGCCGTTGATTTGGAT
>DLPA01000074.1:0-218 GCA_002479815.1 bacterium UBA7470
TGCAAGCCAATGACGGCCAAGACTATAGGCAAATGGCGCGAGCCAGAGGATGAAGGATCAAGAAGCACAGACATATCACAAAGACGCAAACAAAAAATCTAAACCAAGCCTAAACCATCAACGACGAAACACCCAATACAAGGCCACGCCGACCAAACCAACGCTGAAGCCTAAAGCCAGCAACAGGCTCATGACGCAGCAAGGCACTCAGGCGCTTT
>DLPA01000074.1:312-3040 GCA_002479815.1 bacterium UBA7470
TCTTGCCAGACTTGACGGGCGCAATTTTCGCAGCGTCCGCATTGAGTGGCGACACCCAACTCCAGTTGAATGTCATCAAACGACCAGCCTTGACGAGCACACTGCGCAATAGACCGATCACTGACGCGATGACAAACACAAACAATCATAAATACAGCTCTAACACTTGCGTGATGACGATGAGGCAATTGTAAATGAGAATTTTTCGCATTTGAGAATAATTCTCATATAATTTCTCCATCAGCCAGCCGCATCCTTTCGCATCCCTTTTTGAGGGCTTGATGCACGCCAGCCACGAACCCTCGTTCTTGAAAGGTGGATGCGATGAATGGTTGGATGTTTCAACGAATGCCGATAGCGGCCGCCGTCGTGCAGCTCATGACAATGGCGGCTGTGCCGATGCAAGCACAGGCGCAGCTTGCACCGGCAGCAGTCCAAGTGGCCCAAGCCGATTTAAAAACCGTGGTCATCAGTGGCTCACGTTCGGAACGTGCCTTGGTCGATGTGCCCGCCAGCGTGGATGTCTTATCGGGCGATGATTTGGACGCGGCGCAGGTGCAAGACATACGCGACTTGGTGCGCCATACGCCCAATCTCAGCGTCAAACGTGCGCCACAACGCTTTGGTGGGGTCAATACGGCCACTGGGCGCGATGGGAATGCGGGCTTCAATATCCGTGGCTTAGAAGGCAACCGTGTCCTATTGACGGTGGATGGCATCCGCCAACCGCGCGAAATGAGCAGTGGCACATTAGGGCCAGTGGCATTTGGACGCGATTATGTCGATTTGGGGCTGGTGTCGCGGGTAGAGATATTGCGCGGCAGTCACTCGGCCCTTTATGGCTCGGATGGTTTGGCGGGCATGGTGGCCATGTTCACCACCGAGCCACAAGACCTGTTGCCAAAAGGTCAAAAAGACGCGACTTTGGGGGGACGGGCCTTGGTCAGTTACGCCAGTGAGGATGGAATGCGGCGTGTGGGGGGCACGGTTGCAGGCAAACCCAACGACACCGTGCAATGGCTGCTGGGCGCGACCCTGACCCGCGCACACGAGTTGGACAACCAAGGCAGCAACGCCGCGCTCAACAGCACCCGCACAGCCCCCAATCCCCAGCAAGACCGTCAAGCCGCCTTATTGGGCAAGCTGGTGCTGACACCCGGGGGCGGGCAAAAGCACACCTTCGCACTGGAGCACATCGACAAACGCGCTGAGGTGGAAGCGTACAGCGGTCGCGCACGCACCACGGGGCGCACAGCGGCCAGCAGTTGGGATGTGACCGATTTGGACGGCAAGAGCGACATGAGCCGCGATCGCCTCAGTTGGGACGGACGTTTCAAGCTGGGACAGCCGTGGGCCGACGAAGTACGGACGCTGGCAGCGGTGCAACGGGCCGACGCGCAAGAAGTCACCTACGAACGACGCACCAACTTGAGCAACGTGGTCATGCCGCTGCGCTCGCGCGATGTTCGCTACCAAGAACACTTGACGCAAGTGGTGGTGCAGGCTGAAAAAACATGGCCGCTGTCCGAAGCGTGGGTCAACAAGCTGGTGTATGGCGTGGACGTGTCCACAACCCGCATGGACAACATCGTCACCGGCTTGGAGCCGCCCAGCTATGAAAAGTACCCACTCAAGCGTTTTCCAAAAACCACCGAGCAGCAAACCGCCTTGTTTGTGCAAACAGAACTGGCGAATGAGCACTGGAGCATCATCCCTGCGCTGCGTTACGACCGCTTCAAGTTGAATGCAGCCTCGGATGCGCTGTATCCCTTGACCCCAGCCTCCTTATCAGACGGCGCACTGTCGCCCAAATTGGGATTGATTTTCCGTGCCAGCGATGCCGTCAGTGTGTATGGCAACTTGGCCAGCGGCTTCAAGTCCCCCAGTCCGACGCAACTGAACTCATTTTTCGAGAACGTGACTGGTTTTTACAAAACCATTCCCAACCCCACGCTCAAGCCTGAAACCAGCCGCACGCTGGAGTTGGGCGTGCGCGGTCACACAGGCATCTTCGATTGGGATGTCACGGCCTTTCACGGGCGTTACAAAGACTTCATTGAAGAGCTGGTGCAAGTTGCAGGCACTGGGCAGCCCGGCAACCCTTTGGTCTATCAATCGGTCAACCGCGCAGCAGTCCGCATCAGTGGCCTAGAGCTGAAAGCCGCCGTGCGCTTGAGCGCCGCAACGGGTTTGAAGTTCGCCTTCGGTCAAACCCGTGGCACGGACACTGCGGCAGGCAAACCGCTCAATTCGGTCAATCCAGCCAAATGGATCGTGGGTGTCGATCACAAACTGGGCGATTGGACGCTGGGGGCCACCCTCACCCATGTGGCGGCCAAATCTGCCAAGGACATCCACAACACCCTCACCGCGCCCAATACCCCGTTTGCCACGCCCGCTTACACCACCCTAGACCTCAAAGCCGTGTGGCAGCTCAAGCGTGGCTCCAAGTTGAGTGTGGCCCTGCACAACGTCACCAACAAAAAGTATTGGGACTGGACGAATGTGCGCGGTTTGGCAAGCAACTCACCCGTGCTGGATGCGTACACCGCGCCCGGGCGCAGCATCAGCGTGGCGTGGGCCACTGATTTTTAAGTGCAATGTCTTTTTTCACTCCTGAGAGGTGTGTGATGTGCCCCAACAACCCCCCAACCCAAGCACACAACGACGAGGCCGATGAAGAGTATGTGATGCCCTCCCCCGAGGCCATGCTGGCGGGAACTTTGGC
>DLPA01000127.1:0-1774 GCA_002479815.1 bacterium UBA7470
GCCTCAGCCTGCTGCGCCTGCTTCCACTGCATCATCCGTCTCCCCATCACCAGCAAACTGACCCCACACACCCTTTGACTCGGTTGTCAATATGGGTTTGCCGGACGTTTACCGACACTTTGCAACACTACTCCCCCAGTGAACTCACCGCCTTCGCTCAACACGCTTTCGGCCCCTTACCCACTCGACCCACTCGACGGCAATGACTTGTGTAGATACCTATGCCTTTAGGGCGGGGATTCCTACGGCGCTGTCGTTCACGTTGCTGTGAATTGCAGTCGCTTCGGTGGGTTCCTGCTTCACTGAGGGGGCACGTTTCGGTCTTGCGACCTTGGCGCGGCTTATTTCCTCTCGAGCGCAGTGCGGGCGGGTTTGGCTGGTGTGGTGCGGTGGCACGGCGATGAGCATTCCACCCTGCCATGCCAGCTTGTATCCAAGCTGCCTGCGAAACTCGCCCCAACCTTGATCCAGTATTGCTTTATTCAAGCCCGATTTGGCTTTGACCTGCTTGCTGTGGTGCGCTGCCGTGCCCGCTGCCGACTGGGACATCTGGCGCACCGCCAAGTCCTCGACGACGATCATCGCGTGCGCTTTGCTCAAGGCGGTGCTGGTCTTGTGCAAAAAGTCGTTTCTGGCGTTGGCGATTCTGGTGTGGATGCGCTGCACCCGCCGCTTGGCTTTGTGCCAGTTCTTGCTGCCCTTTTGCTTGCGGCTCATGCAGCACTGGTAGCGTTTCAAGCGTTGTTCGTGGCGTTTGAAGCTGTGGATCGGCGCGATGAAACTGCCGTCGCTCATCGTCGCAAAGCGGGCAATGCCCACGTCGATCCCGATGGCGCTGGTGGCTTCGGGAATAGGCGTATCCACCTCCCGTTCGGTTTGGCATGAACCAGCGAAACGCGCCATTTGGCGTGCTTGCTGACCATTGGGTCGCAGTTCAAATTTGAAGGCTTGCAGGCGTTGCATGGTGCTGATTCTGATCGCAGTTCATCTGGGTTGACTGGGAGTCCTTCTCAGCCTTGAAGGGCGAGGCTTGCCGCGCATTTGGTCAATGAAAAATAAAAGCGAAGGCTGCGGGCGCAATCATTCGGTGCGTGAAGCGAAATAGGGGCGCGTGGCTGCTAGGCAGCGGCTTGCCCATGCGTCGGGCGGGTATTGGGCTTCTTGGGCAAAGTTGACGACTTCAACGCTGATGGGCAAGCCCACAGGCAAAACGGCTGCCAAGTCGTGCAAGCCTATCGTCCCTTCGCCCGGGAGCAGGCGCTCGCAGCGGGCGGTGTGGATCATGGCCTCGGTGCTGAAGTGTGTGCCTGCTGTGGCATCACACCATTGGGCGTAGTGCAGCCATTCGGGATGTGCGTTGCACAAGGCCCGCAAATCGTCCATCGTGGTGTCGGAGCGCCCCACATGCAGCGCATCTATCAGCACGCCAGCATTCTTGGGGCAGCCTGCTTGCTCTATGACGTGGCGGGCGGCGCGTGCATGGGGAACGGCAGTCCAAGGCATGAATTCCAAGTCGGCGCTCATGCCGTAAGGCAGCATCACCTCGCAAAGCTGGGCGTAATGGGCGCTCAGGCGATCGACGTTGGGGTCGTCTCCAGCCACCAAAATCGCTTTCGCACCCAAGGCCGCACCTGCGTCATACAGTGCATCCCATGTGTGCGGATCAAAATCCGGGCCGATGCGGATGATCTCCAAGTCAAACACCCCCACTCCCGTGTCTTGTTGTGCCGCCAAGGTTTCGCGCAACACCTCGGGCCGACCGAGCAGATGCTGT
>DLPA01000127.1:1965-3253 GCA_002479815.1 bacterium UBA7470
GCATGACGATGCCCTTACTTCAAAGGAGACAAAGCCGTGGGCAGGGCGATGGTCGAGGTCATGTCGGTCGTCAAATGCGCTGGCCCCCCTTTGGGCGGCCACAGTCCTTGGGCCACGGCATCAGCACGGATTTGGCTGCGGGCGTTCAAGCTGGGGTAGGCCCAAATGTTGGTAAAGCGCAAAGGCCCATCCAGCGCCACCATTGCCACGACACAAGGCGACAAGGCTGCGCGGGCGGGCACGTACTGCTGCCACAAATCGATCGTGGCTTGCACGCCACCGGGCTTGATGCCATAGGTGCGGATTTCATAAACTGGCCCGCTGATGCCTGTTTCCGCACTCGGGCGCACGGGGGGCATCCAGCCGAAGCCTTGGTAGCCGTGCCGTTCCATGCGGACAGCCAAATCGCCACAGCCGTAGGGGTTGGTGCTGTGTTGCACCCGCTGGCGTTCGGTGTCGAGTTGCGTCAAATCGGCAAAGCCGCGCAAGACGATCATTTGGTTGAGCACGCCAATGTCCGACAACCAACAGCCCAACAGTTCGCCATGCGCTTCGGGGGCCGTGGCGAAGGCGTGAACGTGTTGGGCCGCTGTGGCGGCAGTGCCGAAGGGCAGGGTCAAGGTGGCAAGTTCGTAGTACATCAAGGTCTCCAGAAATCCTGAACACAGCGAGGCTGTCAGGGCAGTGCATCAAACAATCAAAAATCACACGATCAAATGTCAGACGGATAAGCTATAAGCTTAAATTCCTAAATTCATAGCTGATTACGCTTTTAAATAAAGCGATGAATGTTATTTTTATCATTGATTTTTTCTTGAGCTGCATGGTGCGCTGCCAGATGGCCCCATGTCATGGCTGGGCCTAGGGTGATGCCTCCGCTGGGGTAATGTCCGCCCATCACACTGCTCATGTCGTTGCCGCTGGCGTAAAGGCCGGGGATGGCGTGGCCTTGGGCGTTGAGCACTTGGGCATGGACGTTGGCCCGCAGTCCGGCAAACGTGCCCAAGCTGCCGGGGACGATGCGCACCGCATAAAACGGCGCTTCTTGCAGCGCAGCCATGCAGGGGTTGCCCGCCGTGCCCCAAGCCGCATCGCCTTGCATGCGGTTGTAGGCGGTTTCACCTTTGCCAAAGTCGCGGTCTTTGCCGCTGTGGGTCATGGTGTTGTAGTGCGCCACCGTTGCGGTCAACGATGGTGCGTCAATGCCGCAGGCATGGGCCAAGGCTGCTAGGCTTGCGCCGCGTTGCAAGTACCCTGATTTCAGCCAGCGACCCAGTGGCATGGGGGC
>DLPA01000195.1:0-950 GCA_002479815.1 bacterium UBA7470
TGCACTGGCAAAGCCGTTGGGAGGCGCTGCATGGCGCGATACGGGTGCAGCAGCACGATTGGATGCGGCCTTTGCGCGGCGATTGGTTGATACAGTTGGAAGAGGCGGTGTTAGCCAGCCCTCAGCCTGTGGTGTTGATCGCGCACAGCTTGGGCTGCATACAAACAGCGGCGTGGGCCAGCGTCAGTCAACACACCCATCGCGTGCAGGCGGCGTTTTTGGTTGCGCCGGGCGATGTGGAGCAAGCCGATGTGCGCCCACTGTTGCCGACATGGCAACCCATCGCCATGCAGCCGTTGCCGTTTCCCAGCGTCTTGTTGGGCAGTCATGACGATCCGTATTGCAGCTTGGCGCGGGCGCAACACTTGGCGCAGCACTGGGGCAGCCGTTTCATCGACATGGGCCATTGCGGGCACATCAATGCCGAATCTGGCTTGGGCGATTGGCCGCAAGGTTGGGCGATGGTGCAAGCCTTGTCGGTTCATGAAGCGTCGCAGCAGCCCCCCCATTAACCCACAGAATTCAGATATGGCAAGCATCAAACCTAAAGGTCTGGGGCGTGGCTTGGAGGTCTTGTTAGGCCCCAAGCTCGATGCCGACCCTAGCAGTACCTCCACCGCACAAGCCGATTTTCCCAGCGTTTTGCTGTTGGACGACTTGGTGCCCGGCGCGTACCAGCCGCGCACCCGCATGGACGAAGGCGCTTTGTACGAGCTGGCGGAAAGCATCAGAGCACAAGGCATCATGCAGCCGATTTTGGTGCGCCTGCTGGCCGAACCGCAAGGTCAAACCCGCTTGGCCCAATGGCAGATGCAGCAAGGGCTGGCGGTGTCAGAGCGTGGGGCGCGGCCTGTTTATGAAATCATCGCGGGCGAGCGGCGGTTTCGGGCGGCGCGGCTGGCGGGTTTAGACCGCGTGCCCGTGCTGGTGCGCGACGTGCCCGACGAGGC
>DLPA01000195.1:1096-7425 GCA_002479815.1 bacterium UBA7470
TGACGCACGAGCAAGCCGCGCAAGCCGTGGGCCGTTCGCGCAGTGCCAGCACGAACCTGCTGCGCCTGTTGCAATTGGCCCCTCCCGTGCAAACCTTGCTGATGGCGGGCGACATCGACATGGGCCATGCGCGTGCGCTGTTGAGCTTGGACAAAGCCACCCAAACCATCGTCGGCCATCAAATCGTCTCGCAGCAGCTTTCAGTGCGCGAGGCCGAAGCCTTGGTGAAAAAACGGCTTACCCCAGCCGATGCCACCCCCCACAAAAAAGCCGCAGCCAAGCAGCCCTCTGCCGATGTGCGGCGCTTGGAGGAAGAGCTGGCCGATGTATTGGGTGCAAGCGTAGAAGTGCGCGTCAAAAAGCGCGTGCGTCGCAATGGTCGCTTGGAAGACGTGGGTGAGTTAGCCATCGGCTTTTCATCGCTGGACGAATTGCAAGGCGTGATTGAGCGGCTGCGGGCCTTAAATCCCTGAGATTCATTTTTTCTTAAGCCCCTGTTTTTGGGCTTGTTTCTCAGTTTTAAGCGTGTGATACTTTCGTTTTTTAAGCCTTGGGTAATTTGCTGTGGTTAATTTCATCAAAAGATTCAAATATGTGCCTCTAATGATGCTGTGTACGTGTACTTGGTGTACAGCACAAGCGCAAGCGAATGCGCCATCTGCCTTGCAAGTCGGTATTTGGGCCAGCAGCTGCATGGCGTGTCATGGCCCTGAAGGGCGTGCGGAAGGGACGGGTTTGACCATCGGTGGCAAGTCTGCTGAAGATTTGTTCGGCAAATTGATGGCTTACCGTTCGGGCGCGGTGAAAGCCACCATCATGCACCAGCATGTCAAAGGCTACAGCGAGGACGAGCTGCGGCGCATTGCGACCCATTTTTCAAGTTTGAAGTAAGGAGCAAGGTCATGGATCGTCGTCATTTATTGCAGGGCATGGCCGTTGCACCAGCCATGCTTGCCGCATCTTGGATGTCATCGGCTGGGGCACAAACCTCTGTGGCTGGTGGTGCTGGCAAGGGCTTGCGCGTGGTGGTGGTGGGGGGTGGTTTTGCGGGCGTGACAGCCGCACGCTATCTCAAACGCTGGGCTTCTGGCGTGGACATCACCGTGATTGAGCCGAGTGCCGAGTTTGTGGCCTGTCCCATGAGCAATCGGGTGATTCATGGGGGCTTGGCGTTGAAAGATATTTCCCATTCGTACAAGCGTTTCATTGACAAATCGAATATTCGATGGGTCAAAGCGTTTGCACAAGAAATAGATGTAGACAAGCGCGAGGTACGAACAGGAACAGATCGGTTTGCGTTTGACAAACTCATCATCGCCCCCGGTGTCGATTACAACTACGACAGCATCCTAGGCTTGCAGCAGGCGGATCAGCAAGCCAAAGTCCCCCATGCGTGGAAAGCAGGCGAGCAAACGCTGCAACTGCGCAATAGGTTGATGGCCATGCCCGACAACGGGGTGATCGCCATGCACATTCCCAAAGTGCCCTATCGCTGCCCCCCCGGGCCGTATGAACGCGCCAGCCTGATCGCCCATTTTTTAAAGCAACGCAAGCCCAAAGCCAAACTGATGGTGTTCGATGCCAACCCTGACATTCAGGCCAAAAAAGGATTGTTTGAAGCCGCTTGGAAAAGTCGCTATGCCGGTGTGATTGAGTACATCCCCAATGCCGACTTAAAAGCCGTGGATGCAGCCACGCAGACGTTAGAGTTGGACGTGCAAGGCAAATTCAAGACCGACGTGCTCAACGTCATTCCGCCGCAGCGTGCAGGGGTGATTGCACAAAAAGCAGGCTTGGCAAACGTCGGACAGCGTTGGTGCGGGGTGGACTTTTTAACGTATGAATCCACTGCCGCCAAAGGGGTGTATGTGCTGGGGGATTCCATTGCCAGTGCGCCGGGAATGCCCAAATCGGCGCACATGGCGAACCAAGAGGCCAAAGTCTGCGCCGGAGCCATTGCCGCAGAAGTGTTGGGGCAAGCCTTGCCGAGTGAACCCATCATTACCAACACCTGCTACAGCTTTGTCTCGCACAACGAGGTGATTCATGTGGCAGCGGTGTACCGCTACGACAAAGAGAAAAAAGTCATGGCAGCAGTCGCGGGGGCAGGCGGCTTGTCCGATACGCCCAATATGACCGAAGGCATTTATGCGATGGCGTGGGCCACCAACATCGTCAATGACACCTTGGGGTCTTGACGCTGCGCTTGCTCATCACCCCCCGCTCAAACGCTCCACCATCCACACCATGCCCAGCACCAAGGCCAGTCCTGAAATCAAGATGGGACTTTGCAAGGGTGTGAGGGCGGTGCTGGCCTTGCTGCCGTTGGGGATGCGGGATGCGCCAGAAGATGCCCCCACAGTGCTGGAACGCAGCACTTGATGCAGCTTGTCACCCATCTGCATCAGCACCAGCGTAGCCGCCAATACCGCTACTTGTCCCAATTCAATCCCAACATTGAACCCCACCAAGCTGGCGATGAGGTGCGTGCCGTGCAAGCCCATGCCGTCCATCGACGACGCAAAACCCAACCCGTGCAGCAAGCCGCAGGCAAACACCGTTCCCACTTGCAGCTTGAGTGAAGGCATGGCGATGTGGGCAGTGTCTGTGGCGTGGGTACGCACTCGATACGCCCGCCACAAATTCAGCGCAGCCATCCAGACGATGCTGGCGGCAATCAAAGGCTCGACGACGGCAGCAGGCACTTGCACCCACCCCAGCAAGCCCGCCACCAGCGTGAGGCTGTGGGCAATGGTGAAGCTGGTCAACACCCACAGCCAGTAGCGCCAACCCAGCCCCGCCACGATGACGGTGAGCAAAAACAGCACATGGTCAGCGCCGAACACGATGTGTTCGATGCCCATCAGCACATAACTTTGCAAGACTTGCGGCGCTGATTGAAAAAACGTGTGCCCAGAGCGCAAGGGCGTGAGCACGACCACATCCACGCGGTCGCCGTGGGTGGCTTTGAGGGTGAGCTGATCTTCACCGTCGCGCGTGCCGAACAAATCGGTGCTGAGGCTCAGTTGCGTCGGGGGGGTGGCAAAGCGCGTGCGCTGCATCACCAAAAAATGGGCCGATCCTGCCCCCGATGGTGGGGGATTCGCCTGTCCGGGCAGATGCGCTTCCGGTTCAGACATCGGGTTCAGCAGCAGCACTTGCCCCGCCTCATCCCCCTGTCGCAGCACAAAGCGCGTTTGCACCACGTCGCGCAGGCGGGCGGCGTGGGCGTGTACCTCCGCCTCTGACAAGCGCCCATCTTGATTGTCATCGGCCTCTGGAACCACCGACACCGGCACCGCCAGCACCGTGAACACGTCAG
This sequence comes from bacterium UBA7470, assembly GCA_002479815.1. Taxonomy (GTDB): domain Bacteria; phylum Pseudomonadota; class Gammaproteobacteria; order Burkholderiales; family Burkholderiaceae_C; genus UBA2334. Next base: position 4,419 of record DLPA01000195.1, read on the forward strand.
TGCCGACGATGTTGACCGTGCCTTGCTGGGCTGGCATCAAGTGGGCATGAGCGTGCATCGCCATGCCGATCAGCATACAAAAAAAGAGCGGCTTGCACCCGCGATGAAGGAAGGTTTGAAGGGTCATGATCGCACGCAGACAAAAAAGACGAGGTGAGGACAACGAATGCAATCGCTGTGCCTGAATAGCTGTGCCTGATGGGTGCGTTAAGAACGTGGCGGTGGGGGAAGCATCCCCCCTGTTCCTCCAGTCGGTGGCACACCCGCCCCTCCTAGCGCCGATGTGCCTTTCACGCAGCGTTGAATGTAGGGATAGGTGTCGGTGGTGTAGTAGTGGTAGATGCCGCTGGGAAATTCGGGGGTCACGCCATAGCGCCCGTTGCACTCGTCCAAATCGCCTGAGCCAGCCACGTATTCATAGTCTTGCTTGAACGTGCCCATGGGGTACAAGCTGGTGGCGGGGCGGCTGGCATCGGGCGTGGTTTTCAGGCGGTAGCTGCCTTTCATGATTTTGGTGGCCGATGTCGCATCGGTCGCAGTCGTGTAGCCGTAGCGGGCATACACCGGAAAGCCGTCGCCCGCCCAGCCGATCAAGGTCATCGCCGTGCCCTTGTTGAGCTTGGTGAGGTAGCCCTCAGGTATGCCGTGATAGTGGTAGTCGCCTGTGGGTTGGACGTGGGCGTTGTTGCTGTCCGTGCCGAATTTGAAAGAGGTTTGACCCAGCGCCTCCATGCGCCAATTGCCCGTGCCGCCCACCATGCTGCAAGTGCTGCCACTGTCGTTGCACGTCCCACCCGTGTCGGGGTCCATCTTCACGCCGTTGAGCACATAGCCCACCACGGTGGCTGCCGTGCCGCTGGTGTTGGTGATGCTGGGCGCTAAAGGAAACTTGGCCGATACCGTCACGGCTTTAATGGCGTTCGGGTTATTCGCGTTGGGAAAGGTACCGACGGCATGGTCAGGCAAGCCGTTGGCGCTGAGGGCACGCTGTGTGCTGTCACACGTCCATGTGGCGGTGCTGGTGGCGTTGACCGACGTGCTGTTATTGAACACGCTGTACGACGCGCCACACAAGACACCTGCCGTGTTCCCGCTGGTGGTGCTGCCTGTCGGGGTACTGGGTGTCGTGGGTGTGGTCGTGCAGGCGCTGGGCGTGACTTGGCAGGTCAAACCACTCAAAGTCCCCACCAAGGCCAGTTGCCCACCACTGATCGGGCCTAACACATACACATTCCCATTGGTCACGCCGATGTAGTTTTGGGTGCTGGCGTAATGGCGTACCACATAAGGGGCGATGGTTTGATCGCTTTGCGGGCCGGGGAACAGGGTGGGATAGGTTTGTTCGGCCCAGTTGAACAACTGCGTGGCGGTGATGATGGTGCTTGGGTCGGCGCGGGTGAGGCTTTGCGCCTGCTCTTTGTCCAGCACGGGGCTGCTGCGGACACACTCGGCCCCCAGCAAGCGATAACTGCCATCGGCCAAGGCCGTATCGCTGCACAAGGCGGGATGCACGACGGCGGCTTGCGGCTGGTCGAGCACGCTGCGGCTGTCACCGCCCCCGCAGGCACTGAGACACAGCAAGACAGAAAGACAAGCCCCCCCCAACCGCAGGGGACGGGGCAGGGGGCAATCAAGTGTGGGATAAAGCATGGCATGACTCCTTTCACAGCCGGGCGACCATCAAACGATGGGCATGATGTCACTGTAAGCCCCAAATGTGGATGAACAATGGAGTTTCGCCCTTCAGCAGCCAAAAAAATCAATAGCAAAAAAAGTGAGCTGCTTACGCAATTCATACCAGTACTCTGGCTGTTTTAATGCTTAAAAAATAGCCTAAAAACACCCGAAATGAGTTCCAAACCCATTTTTCTGGCCTAAAAACGGGGGGTTTGCTGTCTGAGTCTCATTTTTTTAGATAAAAACGGCTGATTCTCAGAATGAAATCTGCCAAAATTTTGGTATTACTTGCGTAAGCAGCTCACATTTTTTACTATGTTTTTTGTGAACAAAGAACCCCACACCAGCCGCCCCTGCAAAGGAGAGCGGTTCAGTCGGGGCTCAGATATTGATACGTGCTGGACTCATCACAGCAAACGGGGTTGTTGACTGGCATCGGCGACGGGGCGCAGGCGGGCAAAGTCCAACAAGTCGGCCAAGCGTGCGTGTTGGGCTTGCCAATGGGTCACTGTGTCTTCTCCCAGCAGCACATAGTGCCACGGCAAGCCACTGCGCAACTCGGGGGGAAGTTGGTTGATTTGCTCGCACCACGCCAAAGCTGCTTTGCGTTTGCGTTGCACATTCGGGTGGTTCATCTGCTGTTGGGCCTTGGTTTCGACCCAATAAATGCCAGCGGCCTTGCCTTGGGTGACGCGCACCAAAAAATCAGGCGAGTAAAACGCGGGCAGGCCATCGTCTTTCAGGTAGCGCAAATGGGCAAATGTGTGGCGGGTTTCGCTGATTTTGCAAAATGCTTGCACAGAGGTATCGGCCTGTGCCCAGTGGATCAGCGTTTTCTCCAGCCCCCCATGTCTGCTGGGCCAGCCCAAATGGGTGTAAATGCACNNTGGAAACGGGCACAGAGTGGCTCTCGCGCAGCGTCAGGTGTGGCACTTCGCTCAAACGCCGTTCATGCACCTCGGTGGGGCCGTCGCTGTGGTGTTGGGCCGATTCCAGCAAGGCCATTGCAAACACGCGCACGATGTGAGCCACCACTGGGTCGAGCAGCAAGACGCGCCAGCGTTCGCCCTCCAGCGGGTTGAACGGGCATTCAAACAAGTGCGCCCAGATGTAGTCGTCCAATGCAGCGGTCAGTTCAGCGGTGTGGACTTGCAAATACGGGCGGGGTGCTTTGCGGTGGGTAGGCAAGGGCTGACTCAGGGCTTGACTGATGCGGCGCGTCAGACGGGCCAGATAATCGTTGTAGCCGCTGACTTGCATCACCGCACCGTGGATGCGGTAGTCGCCAAACAAGGTGGCGCTTTGCAGGTCTTGCGACACAAACTGATCG
>DLPA01000195.1:7489-8426 GCA_002479815.1 bacterium UBA7470
ATCAAACGCCTCAAACCCCTCACGCAGGGGTGCGATCAGCACATCGCCGGTGGCGCTGGTGTGGTCACTCGCCTCGGTGGTGTGACCGGCCAAACCCGCTTGCAGCAAGTCAGCGTAAAACGACTCAAAAGCAGGGTGTTCGACAATCGACAGCACATCCAACAAACTGCCCGGCTCTTGGCCGGCGTTGATGCGTTGGCGGTTGTCGCGCTTGAGGTCGGCATACTCTGGCTCGCGCCACATCAGCCTCAGCCCTCGCCCAATGGTTTGTTCCAGCAAAATGGGCGCTTGGCTGCTGCGCAACGGCACGATGACGCAAATGTGGTTCACATCGAAACCCTCGCGCAGCATCAACACGCTGACGATGACGCGCGGGGTGGGGTGTTGATCGACGTTGAACAGGCGCTCGCGCACGGGTGCCCAGTCTCTTTCACCCAGCTCGGCTTTTTTGCCCGAGTCGATGGCCATCACCTCGTCCTCGCCCAGCCCCTCGTCTTGCAAAAATTGGCACACCAGCGGCGACACAGTGGTGTCTTCGCACACCACCCACATTTTGGGGTGGCGGTGGGGGTCGATGCGGGCAAAATCTGCCTCCAACTTGCGCAGCTTATGCAGACCCGCCCGCAGCATCACCCGCTGGCCCTCACTGAGCACGGGCTGTCCGTGCTCGTCGCGTTCGGCTTTGAAGGCCAACGGCAGCGCACCCACCTCTTTGCGCTTGTCCAGCACCAGCGACTTGACCAGTCCCGCACGCATGGCGGTTTTGAGGTCAAAGTCGGCGATGATGTGTGAAAAATATGCCTTGCGCTTGTGCTTGCCACTGCCCACGTCGTTGTAAGGGGTGGCTGAGAAGTCCACCTGCACAAAACGACGGCCTTTGGGTTGGGCAATGTGGGTCAGGCTTTTTTGCCACTCCACCTCGGTGCTTTCGCCTTCT
>DLPA01000195.1:8535-9990 GCA_002479815.1 bacterium UBA7470
CAGCGCACCACGTCAGACGTGGCAAAGTCGCGTCCCCCCAGCCCACCCGCCACCAGTTTGCCGCTGAAGGCATCCAGCAAGCGGTCGTACACGATCAAACCAGGAGCCACCACCATGAAGTGTCGGGTAAAACGCGGGTCGTCCACCCCAGCGGCCAATGCCGCGTTTTTGTTGAGCAACTGCCAAATCAACAGTGCCTGCAAAACCCATGTTTTGCCCGTGCCAGTGGCCATTTTTAGGCAGTACTTGGGATGGGCGTGTTTGGGGGCGGACACGTCGGCCAAGCGCGTGCCTGTCAACAGGGCATCCGGTGCGGTTTGCTCGTACAGGTGTTGCAGCGATGTGGCCCCCAGCACCTCGTGCGCCACGATGGTATTCAACAGGGCTTGGCGCTGGCCTGCGTGAAAGTTCAGGCCACTGCTTGCGGCGCGTGTCGCCACGCGGTCTTCGCCAAACCACCACCACCACAACTCAGCCGTGGTAGGGGTGATGTATTCAAAAATATCAGCCTCACCGTGTTCCAAACCGCTGCAAAGCTGGTTGGTTTTGGCGGTCAAGGCGGCGGCAAGGGGCAGGGCGGGAGCCATGTGGGGCATGGATGGTGTGGGTAACATGGGGTTCCAAGGAACGGGATGGGTCTCATTGACTACAATTGTGGTCAATGTGTGAAAGGATGGACATGAGCACTCTCTCTGTACGAATCGACGAAAACTTGGTCAATGCCGCCCGCATCGCCGCCAAAGCTGAATTCCGCACCGTACAAGGGCAAGTGGAGTACTGGGCCAAGGTGGGACGCGCGGCATTAGACAACCCCGACCTGCCCGTGTCCTTCGTGGCGGAAAGCCTGATGAGTTTGGGTGAACCCCATGAAGACAGCCAGCCGTTTGTCCCCCGCAGCAGCACCCAGGCATGAGCTGGGAGGTGCGCCAAACGCGGCGCTTTGCACGGGTGTACAAAAAACTGACCCATCCCATCTTGGTGGCTGATACCGATGCGGCGGTCGCTGTAGTGGCCAACAACCCCGACATCGGCGAGCGCAAAAAGGGCGATTTGGCCCAGCTTTGGGTGTACAAATTTCGCAGCCAAGGGCAGCTTTATCTGCTGGGCTATACCCGAGAAGACGCAGTGCGCCTGCTGTACTTGGAGGCGTTGGGGCCACACGAAAATTTTTACCGCGATGTGAAGCGTTGATGCGTGCGCCCCCCATCGTGATCTGCCTGAGTTGACCAAGCCGCTGACGTGCGTCATGCCACCATTGACACCACTTCGGCCTCAAATCCAAACACGTCCACCACCCGCACGCACACGCGACGTGGGCCGGTGTGGGCGGGCACGGTCAAGCGTGCTTCTGTGACCACGCGCAGCGCGGCTTCTTCTTGAGCGGTGACACGGGCGGCGTTGCCTCGGTAGTCTTGCCAGACCGAACGAAAGACCCGTCCATCGTAGGCGGGGTCT
>DLPA01000195.1:10073-10737 GCA_002479815.1 bacterium UBA7470
GGGTCTCGGTGCTGGTGTCGATGCTGGAATCACCACAGGTGGCCCGTGCGATGGGGTGCAGCGTCAAATACTGCAAAGATGAAAAGCGCACGTGCCCACGCAGTTTGTCGATGCCCCCTTTTTTCTTGAGTCTGTCCATCAAGTCGGGGGGAATCACCAGTACCTCCAGCCGCTCGTCGTTCAGGGCGGTGATGGTTTCGCCAATGGACGGTTCAAAATTCCACCCCAACACCACCACCTTGTCCCACCCACCCATCAGGTTGTCGCGTTGGGCCTGTGCTTTTTTCAGGGTGGTGGCTCCGGTGAGTTTGTTGGGCGAATCGGCCAGCACCAGCGTGTTGCGCTCCCCGCGCTGCTGAGTACGACCGCTCAAGTCCAGCGCGGCGATCTGACCCAAGTTCCGCTGCGGGTTCACCTCGGGCGGCAGGGGCAGCGCACCAAACAACGAGAGCACGATTTGCGACAAATCCCCCATGCGGAAATCCCGCCCCATGTGCGCCTTGACCGCCTCCACCTGATAGTCCCCAATGGCTTGATACAAAAAAGGCCGCGCCTCTTGATCAATGAGACGTTTCCTCATCATCATGCAAGCAGGTTTGCCAATATCAGTGGTGACCCAACGCCGCCCCAACTTTTCAGCCACCGCAGCAGTGGTGCCTGAACC
>DLPA01000070.1:0-315 GCA_002479815.1 bacterium UBA7470
GCGGCAAAGTAGGCGTTGTGGCGAGCCGTCCACAAGCGGGTGCGTTCCTCGGGCGTGGTCGCCCATGCGAAGGCTTGGCCGCCCCACTCGTGGGCCAGCTCTTGCACGGTTTGGGCTTGTTCGGCCACGCTGCTCGGGGAGCCGTGAAACTCCATGAGCAACATCGCTTCTTCGCGCAAGCTGGTTTTGGCGTAGGCGTTGACCATACGCACCGTGCCCGCGTCGATCAACTCGCAGCGGGCAATGGGGATGCCGATTTGGATGAGCTGGATGGTGGTACGCACAGCGGCTTCGATGCTGGGAAAGGAGCAGGTC
>DLPA01000070.1:413-13548 GCA_002479815.1 bacterium UBA7470
GTCATCACGCCCAGCGTGCCTTCGCTGCCCACCATCAAGCGCGTCAAGTCGTAGCCGGCGCTGCTTTTTTTGGCGCGTGTGCCTGTGCGGATCACCTCGCCGCTGGCGGTGACGACTTCCAAGGCCAACACGTTGTCGCGCATCGTGCCGTAGCGCACCGCATTCGTGCCACTGGCGCGGGTGGCAGCCATGCCACCAATGGAGGCATCTGCGCCCGGATCAATGGGGAAGAACAAGCCTTCGCTTTTCACGGCCTCGTTGACGGCTTTGCGCGTGACACCGGGCTGAACGGTGACGGTCAGGTCTTCGGGATGGATGGACAGCACTTGGTTCATGCGGCTGACATCCAGACTGATGCCGCCTTGCACGGCGAGCAAATGCCCCTCCAACGAGGAGCCTACGCCAAAGGGGATGACGGGGACACGGTGACGCGCCGCCAGCCGCACGGCATCGGCGACATCGGCGGTGGACTCGGCAAACACCACGGCAGCGGGCGGGGGCATGTGCGTAAAGGCCGATTCGTCGCGCCCATGCTGCTCGCGCACCACGAGAGCCGTGGCACATTGCGTCCCAAATCGCGCTTGCAACGCCGCCAAAAACTCGGCAGGCACATCACGGGGGGCACACGCAGGCAGGTGAACAAGGGTAGGGGCGTTCATGGGAAGCTTCAATCAAACGAATGGACAAATAGCCGAATAAGACGGGAGATGGGCAGCATTATCGAAGCAGGGCGCAAAGGCGGCTGTCATCCCAGATGCAGCCTAGGGTTTTCTGCTTGGGCACAAATCCGCAGACAATCATCACTTTTTTGACTCACCTAGACATTGGAAATGGTATGGGCAATCGCTTGACTCAAATCGCCACACGCACAGGAGACGGGGGCACGACAGGACTGGGCAACAATCAGCGCGTCAGCAAGAACAGTTTGCGCGTGCATGCCATGGGCGATGTGGATGAACTCAACTCGCACATCGGTGTGCTGCTGTGCGAGGAGATGCCTGCGGCGGTGCGCGAGCTGCTGGTCGAGATTCAACACCAGTTGTTTAATTTGGGGGGGGAGTTGAGCATTCCGGGCTTTGAATTGCTCAAAGCCGATGCGGTGTTGGCCTTGGATGAAGCCTTGGCGACGTTCAACGAGCCACTGCCGCGTCTGCAAGAGTTCATTTTGCCAGCGGGCACACGGGCGGCTGCGTTGGCCCATGTGTGTCGCACCGTGGCACGACGGGCCGAACGCGCGGTGGTCGCCTTGGGCAATGAGGAGTCTTTGAACGACACGCCACGCCAGTATCTCAATCGGCTGTCGGATTTGATGTTTGTACTGGCGCGTACCTTGAACCGCTATCGAACCGATGGCTCTGTGGGCGATGATGTCTATTGGAAAAGTGAGCGCCTTACGCAAGCTTTATAAGGCGTAGTGCTTATTTCGATGCTGAAATGCCATGCGGTGGAAATGCGATGTGCGGTTGCGCCAGTTGACGCTCAAACCCAGCCCAGTCAAAGCCCGAGCCGGGGTCGGTTTTTCGCCCGGGCGCAATATGCTCATGCCCCGCGATGTGGGCAATGGGGCAAACTTGCATCAGGGCATGGCACAGCAGGGTGAGTTGGGCGTATTGGGCAGGGGTGAAGCTGTCGCCGTCTTGCCCTTCTAGCTCGATGCCCACCGAGTCGTTGTTGCAGTTGTCACGCCCACGCCACTGCGATACGCCCGCGTGCCATGCGCGGGCGGCAAGGCTGGCAAATTGGGTGATGTGGCCGCAGCGGGCGATGAAAAAATGCGCCGACACCTCCAGCCCGCGCAGCGTCTGGAAATAAGGATGGGCATCCCAGTCCAAGGTGTTGGTGAACAAGCGTTCTACGCAATCTGTGCCATAAATGCCGGGTGGCAAACTGATGGCGTGGACGACGATCAAATCAATGCAGGCATGCTCAGGGCGCACGCCTACATTGGGTGAAGGGCAATGCCGAACGCCGTCTAACCAGCCTTGCACCCAGTGCACCGACGATTCACGCATGGGCTGCACCATCTTCCTCATGCGACTCGGTGCCGGGAACGGCGATGCCGAGTCGTGCAATGCGGTAGCGTATTTGGCGCAGATTCAAACCCAAGAGTTGCGCCGCCGCCGTTCGATTGCCTTTTGTGACTTGCAGGGCCTGCATCAGGAGGTGTTTCTCTATCTCATCCAAATGGGTTTGCAAATCACAGGGAAGACCAACGGTGGCGGCATCGACCGCCCCCACTGCAGGGACTGCATGTGGCCGCTGTGCCGAGGCCACGGTGTCTGACGCACGTACCGCGTCAGACACAGCGGACAGGGGCAGGGCAGGCGCGCACGTGAACAGGTCTAAGGTGGTAGCGGCGGCGGGGAGGGATGGGTTGTCTTGCAACACATCGACATCAATCACACAGCCCAAGCACAGGGCGAGCGCGCGGTGCAGGATGTTTTCTAACTCGCGCACATTGCCTAAAAACGGCTGCTGGTGCAGCCACGCATAGGCGGCTGGGGTCAAGTGGGTAGGGGCATGCCCATGATCTTGGCACAGACGATCCAATAGGCCAGTGATGAGTACATCCAAGTCTTCACGTCGCTCACGCAGGGGTGGGATGCGTATGTCGATGACGTTCAAGCGATAGTACAAATCTTGCCGGAAGTCGCCTTTTTCGACCGCCGCATTGAGGTCTTTGTGGGTGGCGCACAGGATGCGAACATCCACCATGTCCTCTTGTACACCTCCTAGGGGTCTGACCAATCGCTCTTGCAAGACACGGAGCAATTTGGCCTGCATGGCCAAGGGCAAATCGCCAATCTCGTCTAAGAACAGCGTTCCGCCCTTGGCAGCGGCGAAGTAGCCCATGCGATCACTGGTCGCACCGGTATAGGCCCCTTTGCGTGCGCCAAAAAACTCGGCCTCCAACAAACTGTCGGGAATTGCGCCACAGTTCACGGCCACAAAAGGGCCGTTGCTGCGGTGACTGGCTTCGTGGATGGCACGCGCGACCAACTCCTTGCCCGTGCCTGATTCCCCCAAAATCATGACCGGCGCCATGCTGCTGGCGACCTTGGCAATGCGCTCTTTGACAGACTGCATCGCACCAGAGTCCCCCAACAAGCGGCTGGCATGGGGCTTGGCGCCATGACTACTGGGTCTGCTGACGGGCAAGGCGTGCGCACGAGGGGCAGCGGTGGTGGAGGAGCCAACACTCGTGCCCGCGTAAGACAACGGCGCTTGCAACGCAGTCGTGACGACCACGCGAAACTGCTTCAAATCGAGCGGTTTGGTCAAATAATCAAACGCACCGGCTTTCAGGGCTTCGACGGCGCTCTCCGCAGAACCATAGGCGGTGATGACGATGCTTTTCTGGGGACGGTGTTGCTGCGCCAACTCGCGCAACAACTCCACGCCCATGCCATCGCTCAAACGCATATCGGTGATGAGCAGATCGTACGATTTTTGTTGCAAGCAGGCACGGGCTTCGGTGAGGGAAACAGCCGTTTCTACCCGATGGCCTGCACGCAGCAACGCCAATTCGTAGAGGGTGAGCAAATCTGGCTCGTCATCGACGACCAGAATATGAGCGGAGGATAGGGACGTGGAAGGGCTGTTCATGGAGACGAGGCCAAAGGCATCCGCAAGTAAAAGTCATTTCCCTCGCCACCTTGTCGCGTATTGCGCTCGTAATTCAGCGTGGCGCCATAGCGCTCACACAGCTCGCGGCACAAGTACAGACCTAGGCCGCTAGAGCGACTTTCGGAAGAGAAAAAAGGCTCAAACAAATGCCGATGGACAGTGGCATCTAAGGGCGGGCCATCACTCCAGACCGACAGACGCACACCCTGAAGCTCCAGGCGGGTGTCCACCTGAATCGCACGTGCTTGCTGGCTGGCATAGCGCGAGGCATTGTCCAGCAAATTCACCAAAATGCGTCTCAAGTGCTCAGGGTCAAATAGGACTTGGTGTGGGTCGGTTTTCAGTTCTGAGGACACCCGCACGCTGCACGCGTGCTGACCGCACCACTCATCCAAAATCGTTTGCACCGCCTTGTCTACACACAAAGGAGACACAGACCCCGGCGGGACGGGACGACTGGGCACACGCACGACATTAAGCACATCGTCCACAATGCGATTGAGCCTTTGCGTGTGGGTAGAGATCATGCCGACCAAGCGCAATTGCAAGGGGTCTTGCAAATCCTCTTGTAGCAAGGCGTTGGCTTGGGTGATGGCAGATAAAGGGTTGCGTATCTCGTGCGCGACGGCAACTGACATACGCCCCATCGCCGCGAGTTTTTCCGTTCTCATCTGTGCTTCCAGCTCTAGCCGGTCCTCTAAGAATAAAACGCACAGACTGGAAGACTCATCCCCGTCATCACTTAATGCAGGGGTCAAACGAGTGCGTGCCCGCACGCGATGACGCAGCTCAGGACTGGACTCTAGCGTCAGATCAGCAGATTGCTCACGCTGCTCGGCAAAGGTGGTCTGCACCAACTCCAGCAAGGCAAGGCAATGGAGCTGGGAGGAAAGCAAAAAGCTATGGGAAAGAGGGCCTTGGGCATTGCCCAGCAATTGGCGACCCGCTGGATTGGCGGTGCGCACCAGCCCATTGGAGTCCACCACCAAAACCCCCATCGCCAAGGCCTCAATCACCAATTGGTTGACTTGCGCGTGGCTCTGAGCAGCACGGCGGTTCTTTTCTGCATTGGCCTCTTCTCGGGCCAAACGCACAGCCAACTGGTAGGCCAATAAAGCCACCAAGAAAAAGGCCGTGCCTGTGATAGCGGCCTGAAAAAGACGCGGCGCGAGTTCGGATAACGGAATATCAAAATCCACTCCGAAACGCGCGGTATCCAACAAAATCAACCATGTCGCTGCTGCTGCAATCGCCAGCGATAAGCGTTTAGCGCCTAAAGATGCCGACATCAACACGGGCAAGGCAAACAGCAGTGCATAGTTCAAGCTGCCTGTTTGCAGTATTTGGAGCATGGCAAATGCACACACATCCATGCCCACTGTCAAGGCCCAAGACAGGTAGGTGCGACGCGCAAAGGCGCGGGGAAACGCCATCACCAGCCCGCATAAAAACAAATGCACCAGACACACTGTAAATGCAGCTTTTGAGGGCGTTTGCCCCCAAAGACTGACCAACAGCTGCAAGCCCAACAACACCAAGGCCACCGCCAAGCGCATCCGCATGAACACGGGCCACAGCCGTTGCAGCGTCAGAGCAGCCTCCCTGGAAGTCATGGTGGCAGGTGCCCACAAGGCGGCACTCTCCCACCACATCGCCGCTGTCATCGACCTCACTTGCCAGCCTCTGCACGCAGCCGATGCTCGGCACCACAGTAATACACGCCACGCAGCGTACCGTTGACCGCATCACCCACAGGCAAATGCACACCACAATGCGCACAGACCACCATCTCTTGGGGTGCAGTGGCCACCGAAGGCGAAGGAGGGGGGGGTGGAGGAGGGGCACGGCGGGCTTGATCGCCACGGTGGACTTGTCGCCGATTGTGCTGCCACAGCCCAATGGCGAACATCACCACCAACAAAACAAGAACGTATTTCATGGCAAACCGCAGTTCTAAAATGGATTGAAGGTCTTACCGCCGCAGCAGCACTTCCAGCACAAAACGCGAGCCGACATACGCCAACAGCAGCAGCCCCGACCCCAAGTAGAGCACCCGCTTGGCCATGCGTCCGCGCCAGCCCCAACGCCAGCGCCCCAGCAACAAGACGGCAAAGACGAGCCATGACAAGGCAGAGAACACGGTTTTATGATCCCATAGCCATCCCTTGGCCGCCCAGACATCTGCGAACCACCAGCCCGCCCCTAAAGTCGCCGAGAGCAATACAAAGCCAGCCGTCACAAAGCGAAAGGTCAGTCGCTCAATCGCCAGTAGGGGAATAGAGGTTTCGCTGGGCACGGAGATATGCCGCATCGACTGCTCTGCTCGCCCCATCCACCACGCGTGGACCACCGCCGCCGCAATCAAACCATAGGCCGCAATGCCCAAGGCCCAATGCAGGGGCAGCCACGGGGACGTGAGGGCCAATTGCGCGACACCAGGGAAACACAACGCCAACACCACAGACACCGTGCCCAAGAGCAGCAACGCGGGCTTGGCTTTGAGCTGCGGATAGATGTGGCTTTCGATGGCATACACCAACAACGCCAGCCAAGCCGTGACGGAAAGGGCAGGTGCGAACCCAAAACTGGGAGGATCGGCAAATAAACTGCTCGCCAGCGTCAAGCCATGCAGCACCCACACCAGTGCCAGGCCATTGCGGGTCATACGGCCACTGGAATGTCGTTGAATGACAGCGACTGCGCCATAACCCAGCACGGTCATGACCGAAAGCACAGTGGTTAAAAGGGGGCTGGCAGCTAAAATCATCCTCACAGTTTAACGGGCGAACACCAGAGGCCGGCAAATGAGACCTCGACAGCCCCATTCCCTATTCAAAGATCATCATGGCTTCTGCTTTATCTGAAAAACTCTCGCGCATTGTCAAAGAAATGCGGGGTCAAGCCCGCATCACCGAAAGCAATGTGGCCGATATGCTGCGCGAAGTTCGCATGGCCTTATTAGAGGCCGATGTCGCCTTGCCCGTCGTGCGGGAGTTTATTGCCAGCGTGAAAGAAAAAGCATTGGGGCAGGAAGTGGTGGGATCTTTGACCCCCGGACAAGCCTTGGTGTCTTTGGTCAACCGCGAATTGGTCGCCCTCATGAGCGGTGGCGCGGGCGACCCACGCAGTTTGCACGACATCAATTTGGCGACGCAGCCGCCCGCCGTCGTGCTCATGGCGGGTCTGCAAGGGGCGGGTAAAACCACCACCACCGCCAAGCTCGCCAAACACCTGATTGAGAAACGTCGCAAAAAAGTGCTCACCGTGTCGGGCGACGTGTATCGCCCCGCTGCGATAGAGCAGCTCAAAACCGTCACGGCCCAAGCGGGAGCCGAATGGTTTCCCAGCACCCCCGATCAAAAGCCCGTCGATATTGCCCTGGCGGCCTTGGATTACGCCCGCAAGCATTTCTTTGATGTGTTGTTGGTGGACACCGCAGGCCGTTTGGCGATTGACGAGGCGCTGATGGCCGAAATCAAAGCCCTCCATGCCGCCATTCATCCCGTCGAAACGCTGTTTGTGGTCGATGCCATGCAGGGGCAGGATGCCATCAATACCGCCAAAGCCTTCAAAGAAGCCTTGCCCTTAACCGGCATTGTGCTGACCAAGACCGATGGCGACAGCCGAGGCGGTGCGGCGCTGTCGGTGCGACACGTCACGGGCGTGCCGATCAAGTTTGCGGGGGTGAGCGAGAAAATCGACGGCCTAGAGGCCTTCGATGCCGAACGCCATGCCGGGCGCATTTTGGGCATGGGCGATATTTTGGCCTTGGTCGAGCAAGTCACCGCCAATGTGGATTTGGCCGCTGCGCAAAAATTGGCCGCGAAGGTGAGAAGTGGCGACGGTTTTGATTTGCAAGACTTCTTAGAGCAAATTCGCCAAATGAAAAACATGGGGGGCCTGTCCAATCTGATGGACAAATTGCCCACGCAAATGGCGGCCAAAACCACGGATGCCGACTTGGTGCGTGCGGAAAAAGACATCAAACGCAAAGAAGGCATCATTTGCAGCATGACCCCTGAGGAGCGACGCAAGCCCGATCTGATCAAAGCGTCTCGTAAACGCCGCATTGCCGCTGGTGCAGGAGTACACGTGCAGGAAGTCAACCGCTTGCTGAAAGAATTTGACCAGATGCAAGAAATGATGAAGAAAATGAAGGGCAGCGGCTTCATGAAAATGATGAAGCGCATGGGGGGCATGAAAGGAATGCCCAAACTGCCTGGCATGGGCTGAGGCGCGGCCGCGACTGCATTCGGTCCCTGAAATCGCAAACCCGTTCATGCGCAGTGGGTGGCGGCAAAACAGCGACAATTCGGGGCATCATGACCCACACCTATGTACTGACGCTTTCGTGCCCCGACCGCTTGGGGCTGGTTCACGCCGTATCGGGGTTTTTGTTGGAGCGCGCAGGCAACATCGAAGAAGCCGCGCAGTTCAACGACCACGACACCGGTCTTTTTTTCATGCGGGTGCAATTCGCCTGCGCGCTTGATGCGGAACAGCTGAAAGCCGATTGGACAGCTTTCGCACAGCCTTACCAAATGGAGTGGCAATTGCACGACACCGCGCAGCCCATGCGAACGGTGATTCTGGTCAGCCAGCAAGGGCATTGCCTCAACGATTTGCTGTTTCGCTGGAAAAGCGGTCTGCTGCCTTTGGACATCCGCGCCATCGTCAGCAACCACCGCGACTTTTATCAACTGGCGGCCAGCTACAACGTTCCGTTTCATCACCTACCCGTGACGGCAGCGACAAAACCCCAAGTGGAAGCACGGCAACTGGACATCATCGACAGCGAAGGGGCAGAACTGGTCGTTCTGGCTCGGTATATGCAAATTCTCAGCAACGACTTGTGCCAACGCTTGTCAGGACGCGCCATCAACATTCATCACAGTTTTTTACCCAGCTTCAAAGGGGCCAAACCCTACTATCAGGCGCATGACCGTGGAGTCAAGCTGATTGGAGCCACCGCGCACTACGTGACCGCCGATTTGGACGAAGGCCCCATCATTGAGCAAGATGTGGCCCGCGTCGATCACAGCAAGACGGTCGATGACCTCACCGCCCTGGGCCGAGATACTGAAAGTCAAGTGCTCGCCCGCGCCGTCAAATGGCACAGCGAACACCGTGTCTTGCTCAACGGCCATAAGACGGTGATTTTTAAATAGTCTGGCGGATGATGCCGCTTCGTTTTGCAGGTGCATGATGTTCAAAAAAGTAATGGATCAGGTGTTCGGTCATTCGCCTCAGCAGGGGGAACACCGTCAAGGACCTCATACGCAACCGGCGTCCGATTACCAGCCCAGCCACGATGCCTTGCCCAGCAGCGCAGACCTGGCGGCACACATGCTGTGTGCGCCGTCGGCGTTGACCTCTTTGACGTTTGCCCAAGCGCAAGGGGTGGTGCGCTATATGCAGCCCTACCTCATTCCCGAGGGCACGGTGATCTTCAAGGAAGGCGATAAAACGGATACCAGTTTCATGCTCCTCATCATTCAAGGTGATATCACCGTCGAAACAAAAGTGGTCAACCGGCAGTCGCCCGACACCCTCACGGTGCTGGGGCCAGGCAGTTTGGTGGGAGAAATGGCATTGTTTGACGGGCACGCGCGCTCGGCCACCTGCACCGCCAGCGCAGAGGTGCGCTGCGCCATCCTGACGCGCGACGCCCTAGAGAAACTCACACAAAACGACCCCCCAACTGCGGCCCGATTGATGATTGCCATCGCCCATCGCTTGGCCGAGCGACTGCGGGAAAGCGACGAAAAAATACGGCTTTACAGTCACTTGGTCCGCACGATGCAGCAAGAAATTGAGGTATTGATGCGTTGATGTTCAGGCGTTGATGGCGCCGTTTTGAGCCTCTGCCGGTCAGGGGCGTTTGGTTCCATAGGGACAAAAACCCGGACGCGGACCTTTTTGGGGATGAAGGCGGCAAGTATCTGGGCGCTGGGCATAAACCGTACACAAGCGGCTTTGTCCATCCAAAAATTGGCAGTCGCCATTGGCGCGACGAGCCATGGTGAAGATGCCGTGTTTGTGGTTAAAGCGGTCAATCAGTTTGGCTTTTTGCAAGCGCTTGGCAATGCGGCTTGGGTCTTCGTGCTCAGCCTCAAACGCGTCCACCAACCCCAGCCGAACCAAGTCGGACAAACGCACCTCTAGGGGCATGGTGCAGCAATTGGCTTGACAGGTGCGACACAGCCCAGCTCGGTAACGAGTCCACGTGTCACAACGATCGACATCGACAATTTGTATAGAAGAGCGCATCGCCCCAAGTGTAGCTGCAGCAGCATAAATAAATCAATAGCAAAAAAAGTGAGCTGCTTACACAAGAAATACGTAGCTTTTGACAAATTTAGACCTCAAAAACAGCCATTTTTTATTCAAAAAAGCGTTGATTCGTCAAAAAAACTTGTTTTTAGGCCCCCAAAATAGGGAGAACACTGATTTTTTAAGGTTTTTAACCTTATTTTTCATCATAAAATCAGCCAAATCGCTTTGATTACTTGCGTAAGCAGCTCACTTTTTTTGCTATCTATTTTATTTTTGGTGGCCACTGTACTGGGGGTTTCACCCCTTGCTTAGGCACCGAGATGGCGGCGGGGCCGTCGTTCAAATTCAAAGAGAGGTCTGCATCGTCTAACAAGCGCACCTCTACGAGGGCAACGCCTTGGTGCACGATGCCAAGGGTTTTGGCGATGGCAAAACTGACATCAATCAGGCGATTGGGATGAAAGGGGCCACGGTCATTGACAGTAGCGGTGACTTTGATGCCATTGGCTGGATTACGAATTGAGACTTTGGTACCCAAGGGCCATTGCCGATGGGCGATGGTAAAACCGTGACGTAAGTAAAGCGCTCCGCTGGCGGTACGTCGGCCATGAAATTTATCGCTGTACCACGACGCCAGACCACTGAGCCAACCCGAATCCGCTGCCGCTGCGGCATGGGCTTCATGCAGTTGGTCTGTGTAGTACGGCAAGAGTTCAAACCCTCCCTCGGGGGAAAACTCTGCCGTGAGCAGGGTTGGCTCGCCAGCGGCAGTCGGTTGCTGCTGCACGGCTCCTTCCGACATCGCCAGGCCACTGACGGCATACGCCCAGCAACAACTCAGCAGCAAGCCCCGCCCCCACGCGCGACGGCCCATGCTCACCGCCCCAAACGATCCAAAATCGCCAAGGTCGGTGCGCTTTGGTTCATGGTGTAAAAGTGCAGGCCAGGCACGCCTGCGTTGCGCAATTGATCGCACAAGTCCGCCACCACCTCCAAGCCAAAGGCTTTGATGGAGGCGCTGTCGTCGCCAAAGCTTTGCAGCCGCAGCCGTATCCAACGGGGAATTTCTGCGCCACAGGCATCAGAAAAACGCAGCAACTGACTGGCGTTGATGATGGGCATGATGCCGGGCACGACGGGCACGTCAGCGCCCAGCTTGTGCGCGTCATCGACAAAGCGGAAATAGGCATCGCTGTTGTAAAAATACTGCGTGATGGCGCTGTTGGCACCCGCCTTGACCTTGGTGGCATAGGCGTGCAAATCAGCCTCGGCGCTGCGGGCCTGAGGATGAATTTCGGGGTAGGCCGCCACTTCGATGTGGAAGTGATCCCCGGTTTCGGCGCGAATAAAGGCCACCAAATCGCTGGCATAGCTGAACTCGCCCCCCATGCCGTAGCCGCTGGGCAAGTCGCCGCGCAAGGCAACGAGGCGGGTCACGCCCATCTGTTGCAGGGTGGCGAGTTGCTCGCGCACACGCGCCTTGGTCGCGCCGATGCAGGAGAAATGACTGGCCGCCGCCACGCCCTCGGCCAGAATGTCGCTCACCGCCGTGAACGTGCCTTCTTGGGTGGAGCCGCCTGCGCCAAACGTGACCGAACAAAATTCGGGCTTCTTCGCGTACAAGGCTTGGCGTACGCCCCGCAGCTTGTCGGCCCCTTCGGGGGTTTTGGGCGGGAAAAATTCAAAACTGATCGGTAATAAGCTCATGCACCACTCCAGTGTTCATCGTTGTTGTCAGTCGTGACAGGCAAAGGGCGTGCCACCATAAAAAACTCGCGGTTGCCATCGCCGCCCACAATCGGGCTGTCCAGCCATGCCGTGATCTGCCAATGCAGCGCGGCACACGCCGTTCTGAGCTTGTGCTCGACTTGGGCATACAGCCTCGCATCACGCACCAGCCCCCCCTTGCCGATGTCGTGCGGCTGCAATTCAAATTGGGGTTTGACCAGCATCACCAGCACCCCATCGTCGGCCAACAAAGGCCGCAGCGCGGGCAAGACCAAGGTCAGTGAGATGAAGGACACATCACCGACGATGCGGTCAAATTTCATATCTTTTTGGCTCTTAAAGCTTATAAAACTTGCGTGGGAAGCTATTGTTTTCAATAACGCTTCACCGTCTCGGGCATTGATTTTCTCAAGGCAGACCACCCGCGCATCGCCCCGCAATCGTTCGTGAAGCTGCCCGTGGCCGACATCCACGCCCACGACTTGCGCCGCGCCGTGTTGCAGCAAGCAATCGGTAAAGCCACCTGTGCTTTGACCCACGTCCAAGCACACACCGCCCTGCACCGACACGCCACTGGCGGTCAGTGCACCCTCCAGCTTCAAGCCCCCGCGTGAGACATAGCGGCTTTCAGCGGTGTCGGCGAGCTGCAACTCCGCCCCCTCGGGCACGTCATCGCCCGCCTTACGCGCCGTGCGCCACGCCCCCACACCCACCGGCCAACGCCAAGCCACCCCCGCCCCCACCAACCGCTGCGCCTGCGAACGACTGGCCGCGAGTTGACGATGGACGAGGAGGTGGTCTAGGCGCATGGAACAGCGGCGTTAGAGGGACTTACACCAAGGACTGACAGAAAAGACTCATCTCAATAGCGATAGGTATCTGGCTTGTAAGGGCCGGTTTTGCTCACGCCGATGTAGGCAGCTTGCTCTTCGCTCAGTTCGGTGAGTTGGGCATTGAGTTTTTTCAGTTGCAGACGCGCCACTTTTTCGTCCAGATGCTTGGGCAGCACATAGACTTTGCCTGCTTCGTAGGCATCGGGGCGGGTGAAGAGTTCGATTTGCGCGATGGTTTGGTTGGCAAAGCTGCTGCTCATCACATAGCTGGGGTGGCCCGTGCCGCAACCCAAGTTCACCAAACGGCCTTTCGCCAAGAGGATGATGCGCTTGCCGTCGGGAAAGATGACGTGATCGACTTGAGGCTTGATTTCCTCCCACTGACATTGAGTTTCCAACGAAACGACATCGATTTCGTTGTCAAAGTGCCCGATGTTGCAGACGATGGACTGGTCTTTCATCGCCGCCATGTGTGCGTAGGTGATGACGTTTTTGTTGCCCGTGGCGGTGACGAAGATGTCCGCTTTGTCGGCGGCCCATTCCATCGTCACGACGCGATAGCCTTCCATCGCAGCTTGCAGAGCACAAATCGGGTCGATTTCTGTCACCCACACTTGGGCAGACAGGGCACGCAGGGCTTGGGCGCTGCCTTTGCCCACGTCGCCATAGCC
>DLPA01000070.1:13600-13721 GCA_002479815.1 bacterium UBA7470
GCCACCACCGCCACTTTGCCCGCGACCATCACGTCGGTGGCGCGTTTGATGCCATCGACCAGCGACTCGCGGCAACCGTAGAGGTTGTCGAATTTGCTCTTGGTCACGCTGTCGTTGACGT
>DLPA01000070.1:13828-16951 GCA_002479815.1 bacterium UBA7470
GTCACGCCGATGATCTCGGCGCTTTTGCGGGTGTACCAAGTGGGGTCTTGTGCGAGCTTGGCTTGGATGGCGGCAAACAAAATACGCTCTTCTTCGCTGCCCGGATTTGCCAAGACGCTGGGGTCTTGTTCGGCTTTTTGACCCAAGTGCATCAACAAGGTGGCATCGCCGCCGTCGTCCAAAATCATGTTGGGGCCTTCGCCCGCCGTGCCTGCTGCGCCGAAATCGAAAATGCGGTGGGTGTAGTCCCAGTAATCCACCAGTGTTTCGCCTTTGATGGCAAACACGGGCGTACCCGCAGCAGCAATCGCGGCGGCGGCATGGTCTTGGGTCGAGAAGATGTTGCAACTGGCCCAGCGCACTTGTGCGCCCAAGGCTTGCAGGGTTTCGATCAGCACCGCAGTCTGAATCGTCATGTGCAAGCTGCCGGTGATGCGTGCGCCTTTGAGGGGCTGGGTTTTGGCAAACTCGTCACGAATCGCCATCAAACCTGGCATTTCGGTTTCGGCAATGCGAATTTCTTTACGGCCCCAATCGGCCAAGCCCAAATCGGCAATGGCGCAATCGGTGTGGAGGGGGTGGTTCAAAGGGGCGTTCATCAAAGGGCTCCAAACAAGAGGGTGAAAACAATCACACGTCGCGGGAGTCGCCCGAAAGGGCTGTTGCTCACCGCACGAACCGTGTGGGTGAGCGCCGTTGTCTGTGCCGTGCATGGATGAAAAACTCAGCACGGGTTTCCGAGCCTCGTCGATAAACAGATTTATCAACTGCAACGCTCCTCGGAAAGAGAGTGCGCATTATAAAAGCCTGCACGAGAGGTCAGGGTGGGGTCATTGTTTAGCGGTTAAACGACTGGGGTTTCTGAGGCATCAAGCGTGGCTTGTGCGCTGCTGGTGCTTGCGGCCGCTGCGCCGGTTTTTTTGGCGGCTGGGCGGCGCGGAGGCCGAGCGGGTTTTTGCGTCGTGGTGCTGGGCACTGGCGCAGCGGGTGGTGTGGGTGTGGGCGCTTCGACAACCGCCGGCACGGTCTGTGGCACATCCTTCGCTGGGCGGCCTGTTTTTAAAGCGGGCACTTGCGCCAATGCCGCTTGTAATCCCGCGTCGTCCAAGGTGGCAAGCAACTTGATGCCCGCACGCAACAGCTCGCTTTTCTTCATGGGTTGACCGAAAGCGATGCAGCGGGTTTTAAGCACCTCAATCACTTCAAATTCGGCCTTGGGGATGGTGAAGCTGTCACGCACCAGTTTGATTTTTTTGGTTTTCTTGCCCTCTTCTTTTTCTGGCAAGGCGTTATTGCGGATGGACTTGGACATCAGATGCACTCCTAAAACAAAACAAATAAACAGTGTAAATGATTTATATTGTTTACGTCGGTTGCAAAACTGACGATGACCGCTCCATCCTCAAGCCCCCCACACGCCCAACGTCCAATCGCCTTGGGTGGCGGTTTTGCGCCAAATCCGCTTGCTCCAAGGCTTGTTGGGGCGACGGTCGAAGACGACGACATGGGCCTCATCCGCCCCGCAGCGGTCGGCGTAATCGGCGGTTTGGGGGAGCGCATCTTTCAAAATGGCATCCAGCCGCCCTTTTTTCAGCAGTTTCAATTCGATGACGATGCCCTGCACGGGGCCGTAAAAGCCTTGCGCCTCGTCAATCGGCCACTCTATAAATAAGTCGGTGCGCTTCAGGCCCAAGCCATATTCGCGGTTGATGCGCCCGCCGCCATTGATGATGCGCTGCAAAAAGGCTTGCATCAAGAGCTGTGGCCCAGCTTCCTTGAAGCTGAAGCCTTCAATCCACGCATCCGAGTGTTCGCGGAAAAATTGTTGGAAAGCCGATAGCAGCTTCTCTATGTCCAGCTTGCGCTCTTGGGTCAAAAACCACGGCTGGGGATAGTGCAGCACAGTTTGAATCGGCGAGGTGATTTCGCGTGGCAGCACTTCGCGGTAAATGCGGTTAGAAATCGTCAACTCAGGGCGCAAACGAATCAATCCCAAGTCTTCGATGTATTGCAAATCGTCTTCAGGAAAATGCTCGGTGGTGGTTTCGCCCGACAACATCGCGGCAATGACATGATTGACTCTAGGCTCGCGCAGTTTGTCGGACAGTGCATCCAAATGCGTGGCGCGGCTGTAAATCAGGCGTTCCTTTGCGGCCTTGTAACGCTCTAAGCTGATGGGCGTGGTGCGGTCGCGGGCCGCTTTGTCTTCCCATGTGCATTCCTCGCCCAGTGCGTTGACCAGCCACGGCTGACCGCGTGTATCTTCCCACAACTCGGGCCAGATGCGTTCATCGAAGGTTTGGCCTGTCTCGCTGGTATGCTGTGCCCAGAGTGCTATGATTTCTTCTTTGCTCAAATTGCCCAAGCGCAGCGACTTGGCTTTGATGTTGAAGGCACTGCCGCCCGTGATGATTTCGTGGTGCGCGGTGTGAATGCGGTAATCCCGTACGTCCCGCACGCCGCAGAGGACGATGGTTTGCGGGAAAGCCTCGGGCCGCTGGGCGTAACCCGCGCGGATTTGGCGCAGCAGGGAAATCAGCGTGTCGCCGACGAGGGCATCTACTTCGTCCAGCATCAGCACGGTGGGGCGGGGCGCGTCGAGGTGTTGGGGATCGTGCTGCGTCCAATGAGCGAGCAAGGTGGTGAGCCTGTCGTTGGCGGGCAAACTGCTTCCCGTTTGGCGCTGCCATTCGGTGATGTGGGTGTCTTGCAAATACAAAACCGCAGAGCGGACAAACGAGCTGCATATCGCCGCCATTCCCGCCTCGACATCGCCCCGTGCTGCTTGCGCGGCTTCGATGTTGACGTACAGCGCCCGATACGTCCCCAGCGCGTTCAAGTGGTGCATCAAGGCCAGCAAGCAAGTGGTTTTTCCGGTTTGCCGTGGCGCGTGCAGCACGAAGTAACGCTTGTCCGCGATCAAACTGGAAATGTGGTCGATGTCGATCCGCATCAGGGGATCGATCATGTAGTGGTCGCCCGCGACGCTGGGGCCAGCGTTGTTGAATTTTCTCATGCGGGGGATGATACTGAGCCAGCCTATGCCCTCTTGGAACAAGCTGTTGAGCAAACTTCCTAATCGTTTGATTTGGAAGGCGCTTAATCCAAAATTTGACCCTTCAT
>DLPA01000092.1:0-6809 GCA_002479815.1 bacterium UBA7470
TCGCCTTTGCCGCGCACTTCACTGCGCACCACCACCTCGGTGTCGGTCGGGGCGGCACGGAGCGGACGAAAATTCAGGGTTTGATCTTTGACTTGGCTCAACGCACCTGAATAGGTACGTACCAACAAGGTTTTAAACTCATCTTGCAGACGCTTTTGTTGTTCTGGTGTGGCCTGTCGCCAAAAACGCCCCACGGCAGAGGCTGTCATGCGAGAGAAGTTGACGTTGGGCATGATCTTCGTATCGACCAAGCTCATGATTTTATTGACATCACCAGCCTGCATAGCTGGATCAGCCTTGACGACTTCTAGCACCTCGGTGGCCACACGCCGAATCAGGGCATCGGGGGTTTCTTCTGTGGTTGCCCATGTCAAGCTAGGCCACAAAGCAGAAGAAACGGTGGTACTGACGGAAAGCACCAACATATGAGCCACGGCGTGTCTGCGATTCATGGATGTGATCCTCATGGAGACTGATAACAAAGATAAGGTCTGAAAAATAGAACGAAACAGATGCAAGCGGGTAGGGCAGCGTGGGTTAATGTCTCCACCCTGTCTTCAATCATCGTCTTCGCGGTTGCGTTGCGCATCAATGATGCTTTTGCGACGTTGGAGAAATACTTCCCGTGTAAAGGTGTATTTGTCTAAGGCAGCATCGTCCAGTACGGCAGATGTTCGCAGCAAACTGGCACGGGTTTCAACAACGCGCAAGCCGTGCAGCAAGTTACGATTGGCCACATTGTCCAGGCGCATGACCAAATCTCCCTTGCCTTCTATGCCCATGCCTACGGTATCGCGTAGGGTAGAGGGGCCAATAATAGGCAACACCAAATAAGGACCTGGCGGGACACCCCAGCGACCCAAGGTTTGGCCAAAGTCGGCTGGGTTACGGTACAGGTGCATCTCCGACGCCAGATCAATCACCCCCCCAAATCCCCATAAGGTGTTGAATCCGACACGCAAGACATTGACTGCCGTATCTTCTACACGAAGTTGAAGCGCTGTGTTGACGGTGGACCATACATCGCGCAAGTTGCCAAAGAAATTACGAACTGCGGTACGCAAAAAGTAAGGTGTGGTCTGTGTGTAGACCGTTGCAACCGGCTTGAGTACCGCATCATCAACAGCCTCGTTGAAGGAGGTCATGTCACGATTGAATTTTTCTAAGGGATCACGGGGGTCCGTGTGTGGGCCTGAGGCGCACGCAGTCAGCATCACCATCGATACTAAGACGGCAAGATGGCACAGGCGACGTATGCTATTTTTCAGGGGCAACGGGGTGGACAGATTCATACTCATCATTTTTGTTTCTCTCCTTCAGCAGCTTTATTGAACAAGAATTGGCTGATGAGGTTTTCCAAAACCACTGCTGACTGGGTTTGGGTCATGACATCACCAGCAGCTAGGTTTTTAGGATCGCCACCAGCTTCTATGCCTATGTATTGCTCACCCAATAAACCACTCGTCAAAATCTTCAACGAACTATCCTTTGGGAAAGCGTAACGCGATTCCAATTCAAGCACCACGCTGGCTTGGAAGCTTTTGTCATCAAATGTAATCGCACCAACGCGACCCACGACCACCCCTGCACTTTTAACGGCTGCTTTGGGCTTGAGGCCACCAATGTTGTCAAACCGAGCCACGACGCGGTAGCTGTTTTGAAAATTGAGTTGCAATAGGTTGGCTGACTTCAAGGCCAAAAATAGGAGCGCCAAAGCTCCGATCAACACAAATAACCCAACCCAGACATCATGCTTCGATTTTTTCATATCTAGCGCCTTATTCCATTCACTTGAATGCTCTCAAATACTGAACATCAGAGCTGTCAGCACAAAATCCAGCCCTAAGACCAGTAAGGAAGCCATGACCACGGTTCTCGTCGTGGCGTGTGATACCCCTTCTGGTGTGGGCTGCGCGGTATAGCCCTGATACAAGGCCACAAATGTCACAGCAATGCCAAACACCATGCTTTTGATGACACCATTGCCGACATCCAGCCATACATCGACACCCGCTTGCATCTGGCTCCAAAACGCACCATCATCGACCCCGATCATTCCTACTCCGACCAGCCAACCGCCCATGACACCCACAGCACTGAACACCGCTGCTAACAAGGGCATGGCGATCACGCCCCCCCAAAAGCGGGGAGCTAATACTCGGCGTTCGGGATCAACAGCCATCATTTCCATAGCTGCCAATTGCTCGCCGGCTTTCATCAGTCCAATTTCCGCTGTCAATGCCGTCCCAGCACGACCCGCAAACAACAGCGCCGTCACCACCGGCCCCAATTCACGCACCAGCGACAGTGCGACCAAAAGGCCCAAGGCTTCGGACGAACCGTAACGCTGCAAGGTGTAGTAGCCTTGCAAGCCCAAGACAAAGCCCACAAACAAACCCGACACAGCGATGATGGCGAGCGACAGGTTGCCTAAAAAATAAATCTGGTCGCGCACCAAACCAAAACGAGCAAACGACGCAGGCGTATGCCCCAGCAAACGCCCAAACAAGCGGGCCGTTGCACCCAAGTCGGCTAATTTGCTGCGGACTTGAAATCCTAAATTCGCCAAACGCATCATTGCCCCCCTTTGGCTGTTTTCGGGCCAAAATCATCTGCCACCGTCGGACCGGGGTAATGAAAATGCACAGGGCCATCGGCCTGCGCATACACGAACTGCTTGACCAGCGGATCGTCGGAATGACGCACTTCATCGGGTGTGCCTTGCGCAGCAATACGACCATTGGCCAAGATAACGACTTGATCGGCGATACGGAAGGTTTCCTCCAAATCGTGGGACACGATCATGCTGGTGATGCCCAGCGCATCATTGAGGCGGCGTATCAGTTGTGCAGCGGTTCCTAAAGAAATGGGGTCTAGGCCAGCAAAAGGTTCGTCGTACATCACCAATTCAGGGTCTAGCGCAATGGCACGCGCCAAGGCCACACGCCGCGCCATGCCACCGGAGATTTCTGAGGGCATCAAGTCGCGTGCGCCCCGCAACCCCACAGCATTGAGTTTCATCAGCACGATGTCTCGGATCAGTGCTTCGCTCAAGCTGGTGTGCTCGCGCAAGGGAAAGGCCACGTTGTCATAGACACTTAAATCGGTGAACAAAGCACCGAACTGAAACAACATGCCCATGCGACGACGTGCCGCTTGCAAGGCATCTCTATCCAAGTGCCCGATGTTCAAGCCATCAAAGCGCACCGTACCTGCGGTAGCAAGGCGTTGCCCACCGATCAATCTCAAGACTGTGGTTTTTCCACCACCAGAGGCTCCCATCAGCGCCGTGACCTTGCCACGCGGGATTTGTAGGCTTACTTGATCCAAAATCAGCCGAGCGCCATCCCCGTAAGCAAAGCTGACGTTGTGAAATTCGATCAAAGGAGAAGGTGCGGCGCCGCGTGACATGGAGGGATGAACCAACAAAAACGCCGACGCTAAAAGTCGGCGTATAGGCGTGATGATAAGGGTTTTACCGAACGCCCATCGGCGTTGGCCTTTGAGCGTTGGGTTTCAGATTGTTTCTGAAACCCAACATCAGCGGTTTAACGAGGCAAATCTGAGTAGCCCATCAAAAACTCATCGACTGCACGGGCGGCTTGCCGGCCTTCGCGGATGGCCCACACCACCAAGCTCTGTCCACGGCGGATGTCGCCAGCCGCAAACACTTTATCCACGTTGGTGGCGTAACCGCCTGTGAACTCGGTGTGTGCTTTGGCATTGCCGCGTGGGTCTTTGCTCACGCCAAAGGCCTCCAGTATCGTTCCCACCGGGTTGACAAAGCCCATCGCCAAGAGCACCAAGTCGGCTGGGTACTCTTTTTCTGAGCCGGGCACTTCGCTGAACTTGCCGTCTTTGAACTCAACCTGCACGGTTTTCAAGCCGGTGAGTTTGCCGTTTTCACCGACGAAGGCTTTGGTGGAGATCGCAAATTCACGTTTCAGAATGCCTTTTTCGGCACTCTCATCATGACTGGAACTGGTGCGCAGTTTCAGCGGCCAGTAAGGCCAAACCAGCGGCTTGTTCTCTTGCTCGGGGGGCATGGGCATCACCTCGAACTGGGTGACGCTGAGTGCGCCGTGGCGGGTACTCGTGCCGACGCAATCGCTGCCAGTATCGCCACCGCCGATGACGATGACGTGTTTGCCATCGGCACGCAGTTGTTGGGGCAGCTTGTCGCCTGCGTTGACTTTGTTCTGCTGGGGCAAGAACTCCATCGCAAAGTACACGCCGTCCAATTCGCGCCCGGGCACGGGCAAATCGCGGCTTTGCTCAGAGCCACCGGTCAGCAGCACGGCATCAAACTCGGATTTGAGCTGCTCGGCGCTGATGACGGTTTTCGCATCGTTCGTGACTTTGCAACCCTCAGGCATCACGCCTACCAAGGTGCAGGTTTTGAACACCACGCCCTCTGCTTCCATTTGGGTGACGCGGCGGTCGATCAGCCATTTCTCCATTTTGAAGTCAGGAATGCCGTAGCGCAGCAGGCCACCGATGCGGCTGTTTTTCTCAAACACGGTCACGTCATGACCTGCGCGTGCCAGTTGTTGCGCAGCAGCCAGTCCCGCCGGGCCGGAGCCAACGACGGCCACTTTTTTGCCCGTTTTCACTTTGGCAGGTTGTGGTTGTACCCAGCCGTTTTCCCATGCCTTGTCGATGATGGCATGTTCCAGCGATTTGATGCCGACCGCATCGCCATTGACGTTCACCACGCAAGCCGCTTCACAAGGGGCGGGACAAATGCGCCCCGTGAACTCGGGGAAGTTGTTGGTGCTGTGCAGCACTGCAATCGCATTTTTCCAATCGCCCTGATATACCAAGTCGTTGAAATCAGGAATGATGTTGTTGACAGGGCAGCCGTTGTTGCAAAACGGCGTGCCGCAATCCATGCAGCGTGCCCCTTGTACTTTCGCCTGTGCATCATCCAAACCGATGACAAACTCTTTGTAGTGCTTCAAACGCTCGGCAACCGGCTTGTAGCCTTCTTCGAGTCGCTCGTATTCCAGAAAACCAGTGACTTTTCCCATGATATGGATTCCTTTAATGCTTGAACCGAGCTTCGCTCACTTGGTAACAGCTTCAGCTTTAGAAGCTGCTACCGCTTGACTGGATTGCGCTAGGGCTTGTTTTTTTGCATAAATCTCACCCAGCGCACGTTTGTACTCATTGGGGAAGACTTTGACAAATTTGGTGCGTGAAGTCGCCCAGTCGTCCAAGAGTTCGCGGGCACGGCGGCTGCCTGTCCAGCGCAAGTGGTCTTCCAGCAAGCCTTTGAGCAATACTTCGTCGGGTGTATCGCGATGCCACACGGCGCGGGACACTGTGGCCTCTTGTTCCGCAGCGGTCAATACTTTTTCTAAGCTGACCATGGCGGTATTACAGCGTTTGGCAAACAGGCCATCTTCGTCATACACATAGGCCAAGCCGCCGCTCATGCCCGCAGCAAAGTTACGCCCTGTTTTGCCCAGCACCGCCACCGTGCCACCAGTCATGTATTCACAACCGTGGTCACCCGTGCCTTCAACCACCGCCGTTGCGCCTGACAAGCGCACCGCAAAGCGTTCGCCAGCCACGCCTGCAAAGAAGGCTGCGCCACTGGTCGCGCCATACATCACGGTGTTGCCAACGATGATGTTTTGGGTCGCCACACCTCGGAAGTCGAGGCTAGGACGGATCGCAATGCGCCCACCAGACAAGCCTTTACCGGTGTAATCGTTGGCTTCACCGATCAAGCGCAAGGTGATGCCCTTGCACAAGAACGCGCCAAACGATTGCCCCCCTGTGCCTTCCAATTGGATGCGGATGGTGTCGTCGGGCAAACCTTCGGGGTGGACTTTGGTCACTGCGCCTGAGAGCATCGCCCCCAGTGAGCGGTTGACGTTGCGCGCCACTTCCATGATGCGCACGGTTTCGCCTTTGTCGATGGCCGGACGGCTCTTGGCGATCAACACGTTGTCGAGGGATTTTTCTAAGCCGTGTTGCTGCACATCGGTGTGGTAACGCTGGGTCACTGATTCCACAGCCGGCATGGCGAACAAGCGGCTGAAGTCCAAGCCTTCTGCTTTCCAGTGCGACAGACCCGCTTTCATGTCCAACAAATCGGCACGGCCCACCAAGTCATCGAACTTGGCAATGCCCAATTGCGCCATGATCTGGCGAGCCTCTTCAGCGACGAAGAAGAAGTAGTTGACGACGTGCTCAGGTTTGCCTGAGAACTTGGCTCGCAGCACAGGGTCTTGCGTCGCCACACCAACAGGGCAGGTGTTGAGGTGACATTTGCGCATCATGATGCAGCCTTCTACCACCAACGGTGCGGTGGCAAAGCCGAACTCGTCCGCGCCCAACAGTGCCGCCACCACCACGTCACGACCTGTTTTGAGCTGGCCGTCGGTTTGCACGCGAATGCGGCTGCGCAAACCGTTCAACACCAAGGTTTGTTGGGTTTCGGCCAAACCGATTTCCCAAGGCGAACCCGCGTGTTTGATGGACGACCAAGGCGATGCGCCCGTGCCACCGTCATGACCAGCGATGACCAAATGATCCGCTTTGCACTTGGCTACGCCTGCGGCGATCGTGCCCACACCGATTTCAGACACCAGTTTTACGCTGATGTCGCTGTGGGGCGCGACGTTTTTCAAGTCGTGGATGAGCTGGGCCAAATCCTCAATCGAGTAAATGTCGTGGTGCGGCGGAGGAGAAATCAAGCCCACACCGGGCACGCTGTGGCGCAGCTTGCCGATGTAATCGCTGACCTTGCCACCGGGCAATTGTCCGCCTTCGCCAGGCTTGGCCCCTTGCGCCATCTT
>DLPA01000092.1:6907-7104 GCA_002479815.1 bacterium UBA7470
GTGACTCCAAAGCGGCCTGAAGCGACTTGCTTGATTTTGGAGCGCAGTGAATCGCCTTCTTGCAAAGGCAAATCGACTTCCACCACACTTTTGCCAATCACCGAGGCCAAGGTTTCGCCCTGTTGGATGGGGATGCCTTTGAGTTCGTTGCGGTAGCGTGCTGCGTCCTCGCCACCTTCACCGGTGTTGCTCTTGCC
>DLPA01000092.1:7230-11181 GCA_002479815.1 bacterium UBA7470
GTGGCAAAACGCTTCACGATGTCTTTGGCCGATTCCACTTGATCCAAAGGAATGGCTTTGGCGGGATCGACTTTGAACTCAAACAAACCGCGCAGCGTCATGTGACGACGGCTTTGGTCGTTGATGATTTGCGCGTAGTCTTTGTAGGTGTTGAAATTGTTGGCACGGGTGGAGTGCTGCAATTTGGCGATGGCATCGGGGGTCCACATGTGCTCTTCGCCACGCGCACGCCACGCATATTCGCCGCCTGCATCCAACATATGGGCCAATACAGGGTCGTTGCCAAAAGCAGCTTTGTGCATGCGAATGGCTTCTTCTGCCATTTCAAACACGCCTATGCCTTCGACCTTGCTGGGGGTGCGGGTGAAGTATTTGGCGATGGTTTCGCTGTTGATGCCGATGGCTTCAAACAACTGTGCGCCGCAGTAACTCATGTAGGTGGACACGCCCATCTTGGACATGATTTTGGACAAGCCTTTGCCCACTGCCTTGATGTAGTTGTAAATCGCTTTGTCGGCAGACAAAGCACCGGACAGGTCTTGATGCAGGGCGCTCAGTGTGTCCATTGCCAGATACGGATAGACGGCTTCAGCGCCATAACCCGCCAACACAGCAAAGTGATGCACCTCACGCGCCGTACCCGTTTCAACCACCAAACCCACTGCTGTACGCAAGCCCGCACGCACCAAGTGCTGATGCAGGGCTGACAAAGCCAAGAGCGCAGGAATGGCGACTTGTTGGGGGCTGACCGCACGATCGCTGATGATAAGAATGTTCTTGCCACCTTTGATGGCATCCACAGCCTCGGCGCAGAGAGAGGCCAACTTCGCTTCTACGCCTTCTTTGCCCCATGTCACGGGGTAGCAAATGTCCAGCGTTTGCGAGCGGAATTTGCCTTGTGTCAATTGCTCAATGTTGCGCAGCTTTGCCATGTCCTCTTCGGTCAGTACAGGCTGGCTGACCTCCAGACGCATGGGCGGATTGACTTGGTTGATGTCCAGCAGGTTGGGTTTAGGCCCAATGAAGCTGACCAAAGACATCACAATTGCTTCCCGAATCGGGTCGATCGGTGGGTTGGTCACTTGCGCAAACAACTGCTTGAAGTAGTTGTACAAAGGTTTGTTTTTGCTAGAAAGCACAGCCAATGGGCTGTCATTGCCCATAGAGCCGATGGCTTCCTCGCCGGCTTGTGCCATCGGTGCGAGCAAGAACTTGATGTCTTCTTGCGTCATGCCAAAGGCTTGCTGCAAATCCAACAAAGCAGGAGATACTGCATCCACCGCAGCTTTGGTGGACTCAGCACCTGCGGCCGCTTGCACCCCTGCATCACCTTCACCAGCAACGGGCTGCTCCACATCGTCTAAACGGATGCGTAGGTTGTTGATCCACTGCTTGTAAGGCTTGCTGCTGGCGAGGTTGGCTTTCAACTCCTCGTCGTTGATCATGCGGCCTTGTTCCAAGTCGATCAGGAACATTTTGCCGGGCTGCAAACGCCACTTGCTGACGATTTTGCTCTCAGGTACGGGCAGCACGCCTGACTCAGACCCCATGATGACCATATCGTCATCGGTGATGCAGTAGCGTGAGGGACGCAAGCCGTTGCGGTCGAGGGTCGCGCCAATCTGACGGCCATCGGTGAACACGATGGACGCGGGGCCATCCCAAGGCTCCATCATGGCTGCGTGGTACTCGTAAAACGCTTTGCGGCGCTCGTCCATCATGGTGTGTTGTTCCCAAGGCTCGGGAATCATCATCATGACGGCCTGTGCCAGTGGGTAGCCCGCCATCGTCAACAGCTCTAAGCAGTTGTCAAACGTGGCGGTGTCGGATTGGTCAGGGAAGCTGATGGGGTAGAGCTTTTTCAGGTCTTCGCCCAACACGGGGGAAGACATCACGCCTTCGCGGGCGCGCATCCAGTTGTAGTTGCCTTTGACGGTGTTGATCTCACCGTTGTGTGCGACGTAGCGGTAGGGGTGTGCCAGTGACCACTCAGGGAAGGTGTTGGTCGAGAAACGCTGATGCACCAAACCGAGCGCAGACACGCAGCGGGGGTCTTGCAAATCCAAGTAGTAAGTACCGACTTGATCGGCCAGCAGCAAGCCTTTGTAAATGATGGTGCGGCTGCTCATGCTGGGCACGTAATACTCTTTGCTGTGCTTCAGGCCCAGTTTAGAGATGGCTTTGCTGGCTTTTTTACGAATGACGTAGAGCTTGCGTTCCAAGGCATCTTGCACGATGACATCGCTGCCACGACCGATGAACACTTGGCGCAGAATCGGTTCTTTGGCCCGCACGCGGGGCGACATGGGCATGTCCTTGTTGACGGGGACATCGCGCCAGCCCAAGCACACTTGGCCTTCGGCTTTGATGGCACGTTCCATCTCTTGTTCGCAAGCCAGACGAGAAGCGTGCTCTTTGGGCAAAAAAATCATACCCACCCCGTACTCGCCTTGGGGAGGTAAGGTGACACCCTGCTTGCTCATTTCTTCACGATACAAGGCATCGGGCAATTGAATGAGAATGCCTGCGCCATCGCCCATCAAGGGGTCTGCACCGACTGCGCCGCGATGATCCAAGTTTTCAAGAATCTTCAGGGCTTGTCCCACGATGGCGTGTGATTTTTCGCCTTTGATATGGGCTACAAAACCTACGCCGCACGCATCGTGTTCGTTGGCAGGATCGTATAAACCTTGTTGTTGCAGTTGCTCTATCGTGGTGGCGCTAGGGTTGGTCACACCAAACTCCTTATGAAATTAACGGGAAGTCAAGAGGATATTTCATTGCAGCAAGTGTGCCAAGTAAAATAATTAGGGTCGGAACCTTTTTAATTGTTGATTTTTTCTGTCGGAAATTAAATGGGGACATATCAAAAATAAAAGCAATAATATCTACAAATACAAGCAAATTTATTGTATCAAGGATAAAGATTTATGGTTTTGATGTGTGCAAACTGGGCCGTCCGGGTTGTGTTTGAGTCAAGCGGCGAGCTGCATTTTTTTGTAATTCCGCGACAAACTGCGGCGAACCTAAGACCCAGCCCTTCAGTGCGGCTTGTGTCAACGCTTGGCGAGATGCGTCGTCTAAGCCTTCCTCTAAGATGGTGCGATAAGCCGCTTCGCGTGCAAAAGGCGTATTGCCCAATGCCCAATACTGGGGCGGTGTGGTCAAGGCGCGTTCATGATGCAAACCGAGGTAATGCGCCGCAGAGGTGTAAGAGTGCGCCCCCGGTTCGACACTCCACCCGCTGCGGTAGGGATGGGTATCCAGCCAGATCAGGGCGGGCAACATCCAACGACTGGCCTCTAATATGGTGGAGCGAAAGCGTCCCTCCCACAGCGTGCCACGATGACCATGGCGGCGGTTGTAATACGGCACATAAACCCGCCCTACCGCTTGCAAGGCCACGCTGAGACCGTTGGCCTGCTGAGGCGTCACGAGCAAATGCAGATGATCGGGCATCAAGGCCCATGCGTGCAAGCTCAGTCCGTGTAAGCGGGCTTGCTGTATCAGCAGACGCAGAAAAGTCTGTCTGTCTTCCTCATCTACAAACACCGCCAACGCGCCATTGCTGCGCCACAGCACATGGTGCAACTGACCAGCAATGCTCAAGCGCGGCAGGCGAGCCACAACAGGAATGCGGCAGGGTGGATGTCGTTACTCTGCCTTGCTCAAGGGGTTGCGCAAGCGAATGTGCAACTCGCGCAACTGTTTCTCATCGACAGGGCTAGGCGCTTGCGTGAGCAAACACTGGGCGCGCTGGGTTTTGGGGAAGGCAATCACGTCACGGATGGACTCTGCGCCCGTCATCAGCGTCACGATGCGATCCAAGCCGAAGGCCAGCCCACCGTGGGGTGGTGCGCCGTATTGCAGGGCATCCAACAAGAAGCCGAATTTCAGTTGGGCATCTTCGGGGGTGATTTTCAGCGCGTCGAACACCTTTTGCTGCACGTC
>DLPA01000078.1:0-1630 GCA_002479815.1 bacterium UBA7470
TCGGGCAGCACCTCGAAGTGGTGATAAAAACTCGCCACCTCCATCACCTCAGCCATGCTCAGGCCCATCTCGCTTGCCAAGGCGACCAGCAAGCCCAAGGGCAAGCCTTGATGCGCGTCGTTGAGGGCGTGCAAATGCTCAATCAAGCGATCCCGACGATGCCCCAGCTCAGGCCGTGGCCCGATCAGCGCCCGCACCGTTGCTAAAGCCTGCGGCGTGGCTTGCCGCCCTTTGAGTTGGTGACGCGGCGCTTTCTTAGGTCGGGAAGCGGGCACTTGCTGCTGCACTTGCGACAGTGGGATGTGGGTGATGGTAGTCATGGGGTCATGAACTCATGCGGCTGGGCAAAACAAGGCAAAATGTGTACACATGCGACGGTTCAATGTCGATGGCACATGAAGGTGGTGACGATGAAAGCGATCAAGGTCGGTATTCGAGAGTTTCGGGCGGATTTGGCCGGGTTTATTGCCAGCAATACCCCCGTGGCGGTGACGCGACATGGGCACACTGTGGGGTACTTCATTCCGACGCACGGCCCCAGTCAGGACGATATTCACACGCTGGAACAAGCAGGCGCGGCCTTGGATCAGGTGTTGCAGCAGCATCAAACAGAGGCAGAAACGCTGGTGGCCGACTTTAAACAGCAGCGCCAGCGCAAGGCATCGGCGCTGACATGAGTTTAGAAAAACCCATCGTTCTGGATGCCAACATTTTGATTCGGGCCGTGTTGGGGCAACGGGTGCGGCACTTGATCGTGCAGCATGCCGACCGTGTGCAGTTTTTTGCTCCCGATGCGGCCTATGGCGTGGCAACATGGACTTCTGACCGTGTGGTGTGGTACTTCAGTTAAAGGCGTCGCCGTTTACACCCGTTCAATCACCAGTGCGATGCCTTGGCCTACGCCTATGCACATGGTGCAGAGGGCGTAGCGGCCTTGGGTGGTGTGGAGGCGGTTGATGGCGGTGGTGACGAGGCGTGCGCCGCTTGCGCCTAGGGGGTGGCCTAGGGCAATCGCGCCGCCCCATGCGTTGACGCGGGGGTCGTCGTCGGGCAGACCCAGCAGGCGCAGCACCGCCAAGCCTTGGGCAGCAAAGGCTTCGTTGAGTTCGATCACGTCCAAGTCCGCCAAGCTCAAGCCCGTTTGGGCCAAGACTTTTTGGGTGGCGGGCGCGGGGCCTATGCCCATGATGCGGGGGGCCACGCCTGCCGTTGCCATGCCGACCACACGCGCTTTGGGGGTGAGGCCGTTTTTGGCAGCGGTGGCGGCATCGGCCAACAGCAGCGCACACGCGCCATCGTTCACGCCCGAGGCATTGCCCGCCGTGACCGTGCCGTCAGGCCGCACCACGCCCTTGAGTTTGGCGAGGGCTTCGATGCTGGTGGCGCGGGGGTGTTCGTCGGTATCGACGATGAGCGCATCGCCTTTCTTCTGTGGGATGCTGACGGGGCAAATCTCCCGCGCCAAATGTCCGGCTTGCTGCGCGGCGACGGCGCGGAGTTGGCTGTTCAGGGCCATGCGGTCTTGCGCTTCGCGCTCGATTTTGAAATCGGTGGCGACGTTTTCTGCCGTTTCGGGCATGGAGTCCACCCCGTACTGGGCTTTCATCAGCTTGTTGATGAAGCGCCAGCC
>DLPA01000078.1:1716-1907 GCA_002479815.1 bacterium UBA7470
GCATTGGCGCGAGAAAACGCGCTTTCGGCTTTGGGCATGACGAAGGGCGCACGGCTCATGCTTTCCACGCCGCCCGCGATCATCAGCGTGGCCTCACCCGCTTTGATGGCGCGCGCCGCCGTGCCCACCGCGTCCAGCCCCGAGCCGCACAAGCGGTTGATCGTGCCGCCGGGCACGTCTAGGGGCAGTCC
>DLPA01000078.1:2023-2998 GCA_002479815.1 bacterium UBA7470
AGCACGTCGGTGACTGCCGCCCAATCGACTTGCGGGTTGCGCTGCATCAGCGCCTTGATGGGAATCGCGCCCAAGTCGTCGGTGCGCACGCTGGACAACGCGCCGCCGTAACGACCAAAGGGGGTGCGGATGGCATCGCAAATAAAGGCTTGTGGGGTGGTCATAGGAATGATGGGAGGGTGGTCGAATGGGGAATGAAGGGGCGTGCGGCGCTCAGACAGGCAGCTTGAACAAGCTGGTGGCCTCCAAGTCCAGCACTTGCGCGTCGTGTTGGTTGAACAGTTGCCAGCGCCAGCGCAAGATGCCCAAATCGGGTTTGCTGGCGGATCGGCGGGTGTCGAGCACGGTGGCCTTCAGGCGCAGCGCGTCGCCCGCCCGCACGGGGTTCGTCCATTTGACGTAGGCCAAGCCGGGCGAGGCAAAGGATTCGGAGTCGTGCAAAGCGGTTTGCACCGCCAGACGCATGGCAATGCCGCACGTTTGCCAACCGCTGGCGATCAAGCCCCCGTGTGGGCCTTGGGCGGCTGCCGCCGCGTCGGTGTGAAACCATTGCGGGTCCCACGCTTGGGCAAAGCTCAACAGCTCGGCCTCAGTCAAGACATAGGGGCCAGCTTCGATGATCTGGTCGGGGTGAAAGTCTTGGAATTTCATGGATGTGATTTTCAAAAACAATAGTAAAAAATGTGAGCTGCTTACGCAAATAATATCAGCAATATGGCTGAATTGATGCTTAAAAAAAGGCGGTTTTTTCTGAAAAATGCCTTCCCAAGCCGCAAAAAACCCGTGGATTGGGGCTGAAAAGGGGTTGGAAAACGTGTTTTTAGGATTTTTAAGCCTTATCTTTAGAATGAAATCGGCTGAATGCTACGTATTAATTGCGTAAGCAGCTCATATTTTTTACTATGGTTTTTGCGATGGCCATCAGCCCATCCTATTGATGGTATTGGCTCGTGTGGCAACCACCCCGTCAGGCTC
>DLPA01000231.1:0-808 GCA_002479815.1 bacterium UBA7470
TTGACAGGTTGCGGCTTTCAATTGCGCCAAGCGCCCACGTTTGCGTTTCGCACGCTGCTGGGGCCGCTGACCGATGCCAGCCCCTTGCGGCGCGAATTGCGCGGCGCACTGGAGCAAGCGGGCATCACCGTCCTGCTGACGCTGCCGCCCCCCAACCCCAACGCGGCGGTATCGCCAGCGGCGGGGGTGGATGTGGTGCTGGAGGTCTTGACCGATCAACGCGAGAAATCCGTCGTCGGCTCCACCGCAGCGGGGCAGGTGCGCGAGTTCCAACTGCGTACCCGTTTTCGGTTTCGCTTACGCACCCTGCAAGGCAAAGACCTGATCGAAGATGCCGAAATTTTGCTGCAACGCGACATCAGCTACAACGAAGCCTTGGCCCTGTCCAAAGCCGAAGAAGAAGCCGAGCTGTACCGCCACATGCAAACCGACATCGTGCAGCAAGTGATGCGCCGCTTGGCTGCGGTGCGCACACTCTGACACGTCCAAGCCCAAGTCCACACTCATGCAGCTCGCCCTCCCACAACTGAGCAAACACCTGCAACAGGGCTTGCACACGCTGTACGTGCTGCACGGCGATGAGGCGCTGCTGCAACAAGAAGCAGCAGACAGCATACGCCGCACGGCCCGCGCCCAAGGCTTTACCGAGCGCAGCGTGTTCACCGTTGCTGGCGCACACGTCGATTGGGCCAGCATCTTGGCCTCGGGCGCGGAGATGAGTTTGTTTGGCGACCGCCAAATCGTCGAAATCCACATCCCCTCCGGCAAGCCCGGCAAAGAGGGGGCGACGGCCTTGCAGCAACTCGCC
>DLPA01000231.1:870-1845 GCA_002479815.1 bacterium UBA7470
GGCAACGATGGCGTGCTCACCCTCATCACCCTGCCGAAACTGGACAGCGCCAGCCAAAAAAGCGCGTGGTTCACCGCCCTAGAGTCGCAGGGGGTGGCGATACGCATCGACCCCATCGAGCGCCACGCCCTGCCCAACTGGATCGCGCAACGGCTGGCGCTGCAAGGCCAACACGTCGCCGCCGGAGAAGAAGGCCAGCGAACGCTGCAATTCTTCGCCGATCAAGTCGAAGGCAATTTGCTCGCCGCGCATCAAGAAGTGCAAAAACTCGCGCTGCTGCACCCGGCGGGCACGCTGCATCTGGCCGACATTGAAGCCGCCGTGCTCAACGTCGCCCGTTACGACCCCTCTCAACTGCCTGTGGCGGTGTGGACGGGGCAAAGCGCCCGCGTGCAAAAAATACTGGACGGTTTGGAAGCCGAGGGCGAGGCCGCCGTGCGCGTGCATTGGGTACTGGCTGAAGATGTCCGCGCCCTGCACCGCGCCCACATCCTTCTGGATACCGGACGGCCCTTGCCAATGGTGCTGCGCGAGCTGCGCGTGTGGGGGCCACGCGAAAAGCTGTTCGAGCGCGTACTACCCCGCCTCAGCCGCCCCCAATTGGCGCAATGGCTGCAAGACGCACACCACGCCGACGGCATCATCAAGGGCTTGCAAACCCCCGGTTGGCCCCAAGGCGCATGGCCCGCCCTACACCACTGGACCCGCCAGATGAGCGCAGGCTGCGCCACGACCAAACCCAAACGTACCTAAAAACCATAGCAAAAAAAGTGAGCTGCTCACGCAATATTTACATGGCTTTTGACGGTTTTGATGCTTGAAAATAGACCAAAAACCCCGTTTTCCGACTGGAAGAACGGGGTTTTTGGCTATTTGGGATGAAATTTTCAATAAAACGGCTTGTTTTTAGGCATAAAAATGGCTGTACGCCTTACAGGAATTGCACAAGCAGCTCACTTTTTTTGCTATTGATTT
>DLPA01000231.1:1922-7678 GCA_002479815.1 bacterium UBA7470
TTGACGCTCTGTTTGATGCTCACCTGAAGATGCGTCGTCGGGATGTTGTTCTCGGTAGTTGCGCCAGCCTTGCATGGCTTGGCGCATGGTGAGGAGTTGTTGTTCGAAGCGTGGGCAGGCTTGGCATACCCACAGGTGAACGCGCAAGGCGGCGCCTTCGCGTAGGGTGAGCGAGCGGTCTTCGCGGGCGACCATCAGGGCGGCGGCTTTTTTGCAGGGAATCGTCCAGTCCATAAGGGGCTTTCAAGACACAGAGGGGCGCGGTTCGCGGCCAAACCAGTGCAGCTCCAAGCACTCGCGCAGCCGCAGGCGGGCGCGGTGCAGCAGCACGTAGAGATTGGTCGCGCTCACGTCCAACTCCTTACAAATCTCCTCCACCGACAGCTCCAGCCATTCGCGCATCATGAAAGCGCGGCCTTGTGCGGGGGGGAGTTTGTCGGTACACAGCTCCAAAATCTCAATGAATTGGCGTTGGGACAAGTCTTGCTCAGGATTGCCCCATTGGGCGGGCATTTGGGTGAAGTGGCCTTGGGCATCGGCCACCAATTCGTCTAAAGGATCGGCTTGATCGTCGGCATCGGTGCTGATGTGGCAGGCTTCTTTGGCGTTTTGGCGCATTTGGTCCAGCACTTTGTGTTTCAAGATACCCACCAGCCACGTTCGCAACTGGGCACGCTCGGCAAAGGCCGTGGGTTTGGCAAGGGCGGCGAGCAAGGTGTCAGACACCGCATCTTCAGCCCAGTCAGGGTGACGAAGCTGGCGCAGCGCAAATTTCAGCAGCATAGGGCGATGGCTTTGAAGCTGACGGGCAAAATCATCTGAAGACAGGGGCATGACTGAAGCCAAGCAAAAATGTGTAAGAAAACGGGTGAGCCGCCTACTGATTGTCAGTGTTTTATTGGAGATGAAGATGACCAATGCCGTTTTTTCGCGTCGCATGGGGCTGACATTCGCGCTGGCGTGCTTGCTGGCGCAAACCACTAGCGCCTACAGCCAAGCTGCATCGCAGCCCGTGCAATTGCGAGGGCGTACCCAAAGCCACACACAAGGACAGCCGGATGCGCCGCAGGCGTTTGATTTAAAAAACCTACGCGGCAAAGTGGTGGTGGTGTATGCGTGGGCCACGCATTGCCCTGTGTGCATCAGCCACATGCCAGAGTTGCGGGCCAACCGTCAGGGCTGGGCTGGACAGCCGTTTGACATGATCAGCATCAACACCGATGGGCATGAAACCGACATTGCCCATTGGCACAAGCTGCAACAGCAAACCCTCAGTCCCGCACAACGCTGGCCTTCGTTGTGGCAAGGCGACACGGGCTTTCAGACCAATTTGCCTTTAAGCGGCACTTTGCCTGCGGTGTGGGTGTTGGACAAAAACGGCCACATCAAATACCACGTCAGGGGCCGCGTCGCGCCTGAGGTTTGGAACCAAGTCGCTGAATTGCTTTGATTTTTTGACACCGAAAAATTTTTCAATCTCATTTCTCATCTTTTTTGTAAGAAGCGCAGCAAGTCTCAGACTAAAGAACAACCACGGCGTTTTCAGCCAGCGATGGGATGGAAACACCCCACTCAAGCGGGTATGACAAGCGCGGTGGTGATGGTGTCTTTTTCTACCCCTCTTTTATTTTTTGGAGTTTGACCATGAACCAACGTACTTTGATGGCGGTGACCGCCGCTTCTTTGTTGAGCCTGATGGCTGCCCCTGCGGCCATGGCCCAAGAGAAAGAGAAATGCTATGGCATTGCCAAGGCCGGACAAAACGATTGCGCCAATTTGGCAGGCACACACTCTTGTGCAGGTCAAGCCAAAAAGGACAACGACGCGGGCGAATGGAAGTTCGTCGCCAAAGGCACTTGCAAGCAAGCCGGTGGCATGAGCGCCGACGAAGCCAAGAAAAAAATGTAAGCCGACTTCAGACGCAAACACAAGCCCATAGGATGAAGCCATGATGTCGCCCACGCCCCCGTCTGCAGCTTGTTGCATCGATGTGGATCGGTTGGTGGGCTTGGGTTGGCGGCATCCCCATTACGCCGACGTGTTGCAAGCGCAGCCCACGCTGGGATTTTTAGAAGTGCATTCTGAAAATTTCTTTGGCGATGGCGGCGCGGCGTTGGCGGTGTTGCGCCAAGCGCGGGCGCTCTACCCCATCAGCCTGCATGGGGTGGGGCTGTCGCTGGGCGCGGCAGCCGGCTTGGATGCCGCGCATCTGGAACAATTGGCCCGCTTGGTCGAGCGCATCGACCCAGTGCGCGTGAGCGACCATGCCAGTTTTGCACGCGGCTGGCTGAGTGCCTCTGACTCGCCAGACGTGCTGATCCACGCCGCCGACTTATTGCCCGTGCCCTACACCCACGAGGCACTGGCCTTGATGGTGCGCCATGTGCAGCAAGTGCAAGCGCGTTTGCAACGCCCCATCGCCGTCGAAAACCTCTCGGCCTATGTGCAATGGGCACACGCCGATTGGAGCGAACCCGATTTTCTAACCGAGCTTGCCCGCCGCAGCGGTTGCGAGTTGTTGGTCGATGTGAACAACCTGATGGTCAATGCCCTGAATGCCGAAGGTGCGCCCCAGTTGTACGGCGCACCCGGTCATGCAGTCGCAAACGATGTACGCCCTTCAGATCAAACCGATCAAGCCGCTTTGTGTGATCGCTTGGTCGCCAGTTGCACCGCATGGATAGACCACTTGGGCGCTGATGTCCGCGTCGCCGAACTGCATCTGGCCGGGCACACGCACACAGGGGACATGGTGATCGACGACCACGGGCAGCGGGTGAGTGCGCCCGTGTGGGCGGTGTACCGCCACGCCTTGCGGCGTTGGGGTGCCGTGCCCAGCGTGATCGAGTGGGACACCCACATCCCCCCTTTGTCGCTGCTGCTGGACGAGGTGGCACAGGCCCGCGCCCATGCCCGCGCCGTGTGGGAGCAGTCATGAAGCCCACACTACTGGAACAGCAACAAGCGTTTTTAAACGCGATTTGGCAGCGCCAGCCGCAAGATGATGTTATAAAAAAGCAAGCTGCTCACGCTTTATTCATGAGCGATAGAGGCTTAAAAGCCTATCAAATCAACAGCGATGCCTTGGCCGAGCGGGTGCTGTCCGCCGCCTATCCCGTGGTGACGGCCTTGGTCAGTGCAGACACGATGGCGGCGCTGGCGCGTGCCCTGTGGTCGCAACAGCCACCCACCCAAGGCGATTTGGCGCTGTGGGGCGATGCGTTTGCGGCTTGGTTGCAAAGCGCCCCTCTGTTGGCCGAATTGCGCGAGCAACTGCCCTACTTGCCCGACGTGGCGCGGCTGGAATGGGCGCTGCACGCCACCGACACCGTGGCCGATGCCCTCCCTGCCCGCCCCGAGAGCCTGCATCTGCTGACCCAAGACACGCAACATACGCCCGCCCGCTTGATGCTGCGCTGGGCGGCAGGGGTGCAGGTGCTGCATTTGGATTGGTCGGTCGATGCCATCGTCACCGCCCACCAGCAGCCACCCGAGCACTGGCCTACCGCTTTGGCGGCCTTGGGCGAGAGCTGGGCCACCGCCACCCCGCAAGCCATTTTGATTGGGCGCTTGGGCTGGCGCGTCTGCCATCAGCCCATTTCTTTATCAGAAGCCGCCCTCATCACCCGCTTGCTGCAAGGGCAAGACCTGTTCGCGGCACTGGCCGAGCACGCCGCCGACAGCAACGAGGCCGAATTGGATGCCGCCCAGTGGTTTCAAACCCGCTGGCAAGACGGCTGGTTATTAGAAATCATCGCCACTGAGGAGTCTTCCCATGCCACATCTCCATGACACGTACCCCATTGCTGCGCGCTTGCAGCCCTTTGCGCGGGGTCTTGCCCTGCTGCATCGCGGGCTGGATGCGCTGCGCCCACTGGCGGCTTTGGCGGCACGGGTGTACATCGCACACGTGTTTTTTCTGGCGGGCCTGACCAAGCTGCGCGACTGGAGCAGCACGCTGGACTTGTTCGCCTACGAGTACCAAGTTCCCCTACTGCCCCCCGTGTGGGCGGCGTGGCTAGGCACGGCGGGCGAACTGATCTTGCCGATCTTGCTGGTGCTGGGCTTGGGCGGGCGCGTGGCAGCACTGGGCCTGAGTGCCGTCAATGCCATCGCGGTGCTGTCCCTGCCCGATATGCCCCAAGCCGCATTTCAATTGCACCTGTTCTGGGGATCGTTGCTGGCGGGCCTCGCCGTCTATGGCCCGGGGGCATGGTCGGTGGACTGCTGGCTGCATCGCCGCTTTGCCAAGGCGGGCGGTTGAAGGTCTGACCGGAGGGGTCTGATAAAGTGCGTCTGGCAACTGAATCAGGCGGTGTTTCATGGCATTTTCTTTTTTCTCAGTGTGTGTAGTTGTATGGCTGCTGTCATTAAGCAGTGCCCATGCCAACGATGAAACGCCATCGCTTTACCTATACGCCCCGGGCAGCGCACTGGACAGTGAGCTTGCTGCGCACGAGCCCCCGCCGCCAACGCTATTGAAACGGGCTTGGTATGCCATTTCCTTGGACGGTTCCACGCTGGTGCTGGACCGATCTGTGACCACTCGTGCCACTGACTGGCAATTCACTCAGCGCAGCACCAGTCGCCAGACCCACGCGTCCACACTGAAACTCAACCCGTTGGCCCCCAGCCGTCACGCACTTGCCATGCCAGAGGCCGCTTTTTTAGCCTTTCGCTTCGATGAAAAAATAGCGTTCAAAGCGGGACGATACGCTTCGGTGTTGCCGGTGCCTGCTCTTTTACACGACCGTTGGAACGCGGCATTTGGGGCGAACGGTAAGCAATGGACTGTTTCGACCGAGTCGGTACGACGAAAAGATGGCGGGCTATTGGCAGGGTCTTTGCAGTTGGTCGCCACCAGCAACACAGGAGAGAAGCGGGTGCTTGTGCCACCCGCACATGGCATGGCATTTCAGCGACAAGAACTGCTCTGGCTAGGCGCGTTGCAATCCAATTCTCAGTGGGATGTACTTTTAAAAAGAACATGGATCACAGGAGAGATGGACTATGTGCTGACGATCGGGAAGTCCGTCAAATCTCAAACCATTGATTTGGACTATCCACACACCTACTTTTCTTCAGGCGTGGAGGAATATGAGGAAATAGCCACCCATCGTTCACAAAAAAGAGCGCGACCAGAGGGCAAGTTTGGTGCAGTTGGTTTTTCAATTTCTGAGGAACGCTGGAACCAAGCCGTCAGTGAGGCGGCCAGTCAAATGCTGCCCAAGGTGCTGTTTGACCGTCAGTTGATGGTGGGCACAGAAAAAATGCGCGTCACGATTGAATACCTGCCTCGTTTGGCTTATCCGTCTGA
Source organism: bacterium UBA7470 (assembly GCA_002479815.1). GTDB lineage: Bacteria > Pseudomonadota > Gammaproteobacteria > Burkholderiales > Burkholderiaceae_C > UBA2334. The sequence goes on from DLPA01000231.1 coordinate 7,240, forward strand.
ATCGTCAACACCCCCCGTCATGTCTTCTTCTGCAGAAGGATTTTTTTGGGGTGGACCTGTGGTGGTAAAAGCTCATTTTCGCGGCAAAAGCCAAGCGCTGATGCAGACTGGTCAGCTGGACGGGAGCGCCTTTCACATCGAACTGGATGGACTGGAAGCTGAGCCTGGCGTCCGGGTATCGTTTTCCCCTCATTACAACAACAGCCTTGTGTACTACTGGATATGGGGCGATCCCGAAGGCCGTTTTTTGCGATTGTCTAAAGAACACGGCCAAGGCTGCTAGGAGAAGCCCGACTCGAACTCAAGCCCATGCTATGGTACGCCCACGAGTCTTGCCGAGTTGAGCAAACACGACCTGATCGGCGTGCGCTTCGAATCTTCAGCAGGTGCGGGGATTTGACGCGCTGCGTCAAAGGGGATGCGACACCAGTCTGAAATC
>DLPA01000044.1 GCA_002479815.1 bacterium UBA7470
AAAACGAAGCCCCGCTGGATGGCCTGACTTGGCTGCAAGCCCTGGCGCGATGCCGCCCGGTGGTGGTCATGGATGAACCCCAAATGGGCATGGACACCGATGCCGCCCGCAAAGCTTTCGACGACATGAAGCCCTTGGCCAAGCTGCGTTACTCGGCCACGCACCACAAAGACCACGCCCGCAACTGTGTCTACCGGCTCACGCCTGCACAAGCGTATGAGCAAGGCTTGGTCAAAAAAATCGAAGTGCTCACCATCGACGAGCAAGGCGGCGCAGGCACGGTACAGCTTGAATTGGCAGAGACCCAAGCCCGTGCGGGCCAACACCCCAAAGCAAAGCTCAAGCTCTGGCATCGCTCAGCCAACGGCAATCTGGCGTACAAAGCCAGCAAATGGCTCAGCACCAATGCCGACTTGGCACAAGTCACTGCCAACCGCAACTATGCAGGCTGGCGCATTGACCACATTGAGAAATCGCTGGAAACAGGCCAATGGCAAGTGCGCTTTGACAACGGCCAAACCGTGGTGCAAGGCCGCCCCTTCGGTCACGACCAGGAAGGCATATTCCGCTTGCAGCTGCGTTGGCTCATTCAACGCCACTTTGAAAAGAAAGCCCGCCTTGCACCTTTGGGCATCAAGTGCCTGTCACTGATCTTCATTGACAAAGTGGCGAACTACCTGGCCACCGGGCCGGGTGATACGCCACTCATCAAACGCCTGTTTGAAGAGGAATACACCACCAAGCTGCAAGCCCTGACAGGCCAAGCTCCCGACGCGCAACAGGTGCATGCCGTGCAAGGCAGCTACTTTGCCCAAACGGGGCAGGGCGCTTTCACTGACAGTGAAGCGTCCATGTCGAAAAACAGCGCCATCTACAAGCGGATCCTCACCGACAAGGCGGGGCTGCTGCAGCTGAGCGACCCGGTGGAGTTCATCTTCAGCCACAGTGCCTTGGGTGTGGGCTGGGACAACCCCAACGTGTTCAACATCGCCACACTCAACGCCACCCAAAGCAACGACAGAAAACGCCAGGAGCTGGGGCGAGGCCTGCGCATCTGCGTCAACCAGCAGGGCCAGCGCGTGTACGACGCACCGGGCACGCCACTCGGGCAAGAGATCAACTTGCTCACCGTCGTGCCCAACATGAGCTACGAAGCCTTTGCACAGGGTTACCAAGAGGAAATTGAGGAAGCCTATGGCAAAGAGGCCAATGCAGGCGCCAGGCTGCGCGAAAACCGTGCAGGCAAGCCCCAAAAGAAAACCCTGCGCCGCCGCCAAGACTTGTACGACTCTGAGACCTTCCAACAGTTCTGGAGCGCCATGGCCCGCACCACGCGCTACAGCGTGTGCTTTGACGAAGACGCCATCGTGCAAGACGTGGTGCCCAAGCTGCAAAAAATCAATGTGCCCATCTACAGCGCCGACATCACGGCCACCCGCATCGGCATCCTGGAAGACACCGAAGCCGAGAACCCCCAAGTCACCACTGACTATGTTGGCAGCACGCAGGCAGTACTCAAACCCCGCTTTGCCGCGCAAGACTGGGTGCAAGCCATAGGGCAAGACAGTCGACTTTCGCAAAAGGCCGTGTTGCGCGTCCTTCAAGAGGCCTTGGCTGACGAACACTGCGCAAAACAGTTTGTGCGCAACCCTGTGCTCTTTGCCCAGCAGGCCAGCACCCTCATTCGCCGCGCCGAGCGTGACCACATGTTGCGTGGCCTGCACTACACCCCCACGGGCGAAGCCCTGCCACTCGACACTTTGCAAGTGGTGGTGGAAACCATCAAGGACATTGCACACACACCGCGTCACGGCTTGTACGACGCGCAAGCCATCGACAGCGGATTTGAGAAGAAATTTGCCGAAGCCGCAGACGGCGACCCTCAGCTCTTGTGCCTGCTCAAGTTGCCAGAGGGCTACGTCATACCCACGCCTGTGGGCCATTACACGCCGGACTTTGGCCTGGTCTTCAAAGAGCAGGGCCACCGCGCCATGGAGCTGGGGGCGAACCTAGCAGACCAAGAAGGCGAGTTTTTTGTGGTGGAAGTCAAAGGCACCCACGACCTGGCCGACCCCAAAGCCTTGACGCCCGAGGAAGTCCTCAAGATCGAATGCGCCGCCCGCCACTTTGAAGCCCTGGGCTTTGCCACCACAGTCAGCGGCCGCATGGTGCATGTGCAACCCCAACGCCTGTTTGCCGCACCACGCGACACCTACGCCCACTTCAAACAAGCCGATGTCAACTCGGCAACCATGGCATGACCAATACCAACCCGCTTCAGTCCATCCAAACCCCAGACCTGCTGCAAGAGCAGTTGGCCAGGCTCAAGGCCGAGTTTCCAGACCTCTTCACCATGGAAGGCCAGCTCAACCCTGCGGAGTTGCTGCGCCTGACGGGGCAAGCAGGGCGTGAACACTTTGACTTTCAGTGGTGGGGCAAATCAGCAGCCAAGCGCAATGCCTTTACCCCCACCACCGCCGCGCTGCGCTACGACGAAGCCCGCAGCGTCAACCCCAACAAGGCGAGTGGCAACGCCATCATCGAGGGCGAAAACCTGGAGGTGCTCAAGCTCTTGCTTTGCGCCTACCGTGGGCATGTGAAGTGCATCTACATCGACCCGCCCTACAACACCGGCAACGACTTTGTTTACAAGGACAACTTCAAGGAAGGTGAGCGCGCCTATTGGGAGCAGACGGGCGTGACCCAAGACGGCGTGAAGATGAGCACCAACACCCGTGCAGACGGGCGCTACCACAGCAACTGGCTCAACATGATTTACCCGCGCCTCTTGGTGGCGCGCCAACTGCTGCGCGAAGACGGCGTGATTTTTGTGTCCATCGACGACAACGAAGTGACGCACTTGCGCAAGGTGATGGATGAGGTGTTTGGGGAGGCGTGCTTTGTTGCGATCTTCCCGTGGCGGAAACGAACAGCCAAAACGGATGTGCCATTTGGCGTGTCGCAAGATTACGAATGGGTGCTTTGCTACGCCAATGCTAAATTTATTGCCGGTTTAGATCTTGAACGTAGCTACTACCAAACTCCAGATTTTCCAAATGATGAATCGCCCCGAGTTTTGAGG
>DLPA01000125.1:0-239 GCA_002479815.1 bacterium UBA7470
TCAGGAATCGCCAAGCGTTTGATGCCAAAGGTCAAAAAGCGTTTAGACCGCTCGGGAATGCCGCCTTGAGGCGAGGTTTCGGGTGAGCCGTCGCCGTTTTCGGCATTCTCCATGCGCCCGAGCGAATCCCAGTTCAGGTGCTTGACCGCCACGATTTTTTGATACAAAAAATCCGCCACGATGCCGGGCAAGTCGGCGTGTACGTCCACCGTCAGGCCGTTTTCGTTCTCGTTGGTGAA